>JAUNUA010000292.1:1289-2745 GCA_030538435.1 Brachybacterium sp. | reverse complement strand
GACGACACCGGAGGAGACCACCCCGGAGGAGACCGCCACCGATGAGGGTGACATCTCCGCGGAGGACGAGCAGGCCGCCAAGGAGCGCATGGTCGAGTTCATCGACACCACCTTCAGCGGTGACTACGAGGGCGCCTGCACGATGATCATGAACCCCATGACCAACGAGCCCATGAGCGGCTCCGAGGCCTCCGACTGCGCCGACGGGATGAGCCAGTCCGCGGGTGACGAGACGATGGAGGACATGGTCGGGGTGATCACCCCCGACATGATCGACATGACGCCGCTGGACGACGGCCGTCTGGAGGCGAGCTTCCCCGGCAGCACCGAAACGTTCACCCTCATCAAGGGTGACGACGGCCAGTGGTACATCGACGGCGCCGAGCTGATGTGATGCGCGAGGATGGCATCCATGAGCACTGATTGGATGCCATCCTCCGGCCCGCAGGTCTGCCGCATCGCCCCGCCGGGTGAGCCGGCGGCGATCGACGAGACCGCCGTCCGTTTCTCCCGCGAACCCCGCGCTGGGGACCGGATCGTGTTGCTGCTGCATGGTCTGGGCTCCCACGAGGACGACCTGCTCGCCCTCACAGACCATCTGCCCGAGGAGTTCGTGTACGCCTCCCTGCGCGGCGTGTTCGAGTACGGGGGCGGCTGGGCATGGCTCAGTTTCCCCATCGATGTCGGTGATCACGAGCTGCTGGACGAGTCCGCCGCCGCCGTCGAGCAGTGGATCGCCGCGACCGAGCAGCGCACCGGCGCTCGCGTCGTCGGATCCGTCGGCTTCTCCCAGGGCGGGATCCTCACGCTGCAGCTGCTGCGCCGCGACGCGCAGACCCTGGACTGGGCCGTGCAGCTGTCCGGTGTTCCCTTCCCCGCACCGATGGACGGCGACGACGCTCTCGCGGGCGCCTCGGTGCCGGTGTTGTGGGGGTACGGCGGCATGGATCCGTTCTTCCCGCCCGAGGTGATCGGGCAGGTGCGCGACTGGATGGGCGCCCACACCGACCTCACCGAGGTGTTCTCGGAGCAGCTCGGCCACGGCGTCGATGAGACCGTGCTGCAGGCCGTGCAACGGTTCGTGGGGGAGCGCGCGGGTACCCCGGAGCGCTGAGGCTCAGACCTCGAGGACCTGCCGTACCTCCGGGGCGGCGAACAGCAGGATCGCCCTGCCGGGTGCAAGGCCCGTCGCCGCGGAGAGCACGTCCCGGTAGGCCCGTACCTGCGCTCCGTAGTGCTCGACCGAGTGGGCGCTCAGCGACCTGTCGGACTTGAAGTCGATGACGCAGACCCTCCCCTCCTGGTCGAGGAATGCGGCGTCCGCACGGCCCACCAGGAACGTGGGCCCCTCGGCGGGAGCGGTCATGTCCAGCTCGAACCAGAAGCGGCCGGACGCAGCGGCCTCCCGCATCGGCGGGGACTGCAGCGTCCAGCGAGCCATCTCCGCCAAGCGCCC
>JAUNUA010000292.1:0-1189 GCA_030538435.1 Brachybacterium sp. | reverse complement strand
TCCGGCGCCGGGGCGTTCTCGAGCTCCTCATGTGTGGGGACCACCAGGATGTGCTCGGCGCGAGTCGCGGCGACGTACATCAGGCGCAGCTGCTCGGCAGCCAGGAGTGTTGCCTCCTTCTGCCGTGCCTCGGCGTATCCGCTGCCGGCGAGATCCTTGCCTGCGGACACCAGCGGAGCACCGTCCGCACTCCACAGCACAGCAGGGGAGGTGGCCCGGGCGCGGGGCGTGGAATGCAGGAGCACGACGGGGAACTCCAGTCCCTTCGCGGCGTGCATGGTGAGGATCCGCACCGCAGAGGAGTCCTTCTCATCGAGCACCGTTTCGGTATCACCCCCCGATTCGCTTTCCTGCACCTCCAGCCAGGCAAGAAGGTCCCGCAGGGACCCGTGGTGCTCCTGCCACCAGGCCCGCACCTGGTCGATGACGTACACCAGGCGGCGGGATACGTCGCGGTGGCGGGGGGTGTCCAGGACGACGGTGTGCAGCAGGGTGCGTTCGCAGATCTCCTCGAGAAGCGTTGCAGGGTCAGTGGTGCGGGACAGCGCGGCGAGGTAGCGCAGCTCCGCGAGGGCGCCCGCGACGGGATGGTCCTCGCCCACCTCGTCCGGGGTGGGGGCGCCGAGCGTCCAGGTGCCTCCGGCGATCTTCCACGTGGCCAGGTCGTCGTCGCCGCAGCGCAGCAGGCTGGAGCGCAGTGCGAGCACGAGCGCACCAGAATCTGCGGGCTGGGCGATTGCCCGCAGCAGCAGGCGGATCTCCCGGACCTCCGGCGCTCCGAAGATCAGCGTGGACGCTTCGGTGCGGTACTCGATGCCGCGGGCGTCCAGGGCGTCCTCCAGCGCGGGCATGACGCCGCGGGACCGCAGTAGGATCGCGATGTCCTGCGGGCGGATGGGACGGGGCGGCGCGCCGAGACAGTCCTGCATAGTGATCCGCGGAGCGCCACCACCGGCCTGGTGGTCGAGCAGCGCCGCGGCGGCGTCCGCCAGGCCCTCGGCGCTCGCCGGGGTACGCAGCACAGCCGGGCCCTCGGCATCTTTCGTGCGCGTCGATTCCAGGGCCGTCTCGCGTGCAGCGCTCGGGGCGCGCCGGGCAGGGTTGTCCGCGTCGACGGAGGGTTCCGGTCGGGGTGCGGGGGCGTCGGGACGCACATCAAGGCTCTCGTACTCGGGCTGCACGCCGTCCT
>JAUNUA010000016.1:15653-20537 GCA_030538435.1 Brachybacterium sp. | reverse complement strand
ATGTTGGCCCCGATGGGCCAGTTCTGCGCAGTGAACATGATTTCTCCTTGCACTTTCTCAGGGTAGACGATCTCGTCGAACGAGTTCTTGATCCTCGTGCTCAGCGCTGCCACTCAGCCCGTCGACCGGGTGCGCTTCACCAGACCGAGGATAGGCGGCAGCGCGAAGGCCAGGATCGCGATACTGAAGAGCACCGCTGAAATCGGTCGTTGGAAGACGATCAGCAGGTCACCCTGGCCCATGGATGAGGTCTGGACCAGCGCCCGCTCAAAAAGAGGCCCCAGTACCAAACCCAGCACCAGGGGAGCAGCTGGGAAGTCGAACCTCTTCATGAAATACCCGAGCAAGCCGGCCGCCAGCACCACCCACAGAGCGAAGGTGCTGTTGCCGACAGCGAAGGCACCGATAAGGCTCAGGAAAATGATGATCGGATACATATAGCCGTATGGCAGCCGCAGAATCTGTGCAAAAACGGGAGCCAGCGGCAGATTCAGAACGAGCAGAATCAAATTGCCGAAGAAGAACGACACCAGAAGACCCCACACGAGCGCAGGCTGCTGCTCGAAGAGCAGGGGCCCGGGCTGCAGGCCGAACATGACGAAGGCGCCAAGCAAGATCGCCGTGGTACCGCTTCCAGGAATACCCAGCGCGAGTGTCGGAATAAAGCTCGAGTTCGCGGCACCGTTGTTCGCGGCTTCCGGAGCCGCGACACCCTCGACGGTCCCGTTGCCCAGCTCGCGTCGGTGCTTCCCGACCCGACCTTCAAGACCGTAGGAGATGAACGATGCCAGCGTTGCCCCGGCTCCTGGAAGAACCCCGAGCGCAGAGCCAAGCGCGGTACCGCGCAACGCCGGGGCGGGAATACGCCGCGCCTCGTCTCGGGTGATGATCAGGTCTTTGAACCCAGCGCGGATCGGTGTGGCACCACCCTTATTGACCTGGCTCAACACCTCACCGATGGCGAAGACGCCGATCATAATGGCGATGAACTCAAGGCCGCTCAGGAGATTCATGCTGCCGAAGGTGAAACGTGCGGTCGTGAAGCCGGAGGCGACACCGACGGTGGAGATCAAGATGCCTACCGCAGCCATCACCAGACCACGCAGCATGTTGTTTCCCGCGAACGTCACGATAGTTGCGAGGCCGAGCACGATGATCGCGAGCGTCTCCGGGGGGCCGAATCGGAGGGCAAAGTTCGCGACAGGTTGCGCGAGAGCCATCAGGAATATCAACGACAGAATCGCAGAGATGAAGGATGCGATCGCCGAGATGGCCAAGGCGGCTCCCGCGCGACCGTTCCGCGCCATTTGATAGCCATCGAGTGTCAGAACAACACTCGAGGAGTCGCCCGGGGTCGAAATAAGAATCGAACTTGTCGACGCGCCGTACTGACTGCCGTAGTAGATCCCGGCGAGCATGATCAGCGCGGTGACCGGCTCCATTGTGAGCGTGACCGGGAGGAGGATCGCGACACCTGTCGCTGATCCCAGGCCGGGCATCATCCCAATGAGAGTTCCGAGGATCACGCCCAGGGCGCACCACAGCAAGTTTTCCGGGGAGATGGCAGTTTCCAGCCCCAGCATAAGATTGTCGATCATGCTTTTTCCTAGATCAGGCCGAGCGCCCCTTGGGGCACAGGGACGTAGAGCATGCGGACAAAAATGAGGTAGGCGACCAGGACTGCCGCTGCCGCCACGATCGCACTGAGCCAGATCGGCCGCTTCTCGACAATGACCATGATCGCAAGTATCAGGAGTCCGAGCGAGAGCAGCAGGCCGATCACGGGAATGAGGAGGATGCTGACAGCCATGCCCACGAAAATGATCGCGACGGATAGCGTCTTGTTTGTTCTCCCTGATTCACTGCGCAGCTCGTGGCTCTCGGCAGCAATGTTGGTCTCCGCCTTCGCTTTGATCTCATCGGCGACGGAGCCGATCCCCTCTGCCTGGGGGGCAGAGGGGCGGAGCACGAGGCGAAGGAGTTCTGCTCCGGAGGCGACAGCGATGAAGGCACCTGCGACTACCGGGAGGAATCCGGGCCCTACCCGTCCTTGGTCATCGGAGAATCCGTATCCGATGCCCATCACCACTGCCACCACACCAATGACCAGGAGAAGTGCATTTCCTACGATGTCGGAGCGATGGCTCGTGTTCGATTCGGAGGGTGCTGAAGCTATATCACTCACCGTCGAGCACCGTTCGCACTTCCGCGTCGTATTCGTGGAGGTACTCCATGAACTCGTCACCCACGAGAACCTCGGGCTGAAGGAGGTTCGCTTCGATGTACTCGGTGTACACGTCTGTTTCCGCGAACTCTTGGCCCTTCTCGATCCAGTACTGTCGGGCCTCGTCTGAGATACCGCCCGGAGCGATGAACCCTCGCCACTGGGAGAACGCGACGTCGTACCCCTCTTCCTCGGCAGTGGGAATGTCCTGGAATCCTTCGTACTCGTATCGCTGGGGGGCCAGCACGCAGAGTGCGCGGAGATCCCCTGACTCCAACTGCCCACCGAGCGCGCCGGGGCTGGAACCCGCGACATCCACGTGCCCTCCGAGGACGGCGCCGAGAACTTCCGAGCTCGACTCGAAGTTCACCCGATCCAGCTGGAAGGACTCCTGTTCCTCAAGCAGGCTCCACGCGATGTTGTCGGGACCGGTGACACCGGAAACCGCGGCACTGAGCGTCGATTCCTTGGCTGCCTCGACGAGGTCGCTCATGGTCTCGTAGGGTGCGTCGTCCCGTACGACGACGATCCGGTAGTCATCACCGACCTTCATGATCGGCGTGAACGATTCATACGTGAAGTTGACATCCTGCACGATCGGCAGGGTCATCAGTGCGATCTCACTGGCCAGGAGCACGTTTCCGTCTCCCTCGGCATTCATGAGCTCTGCGTAACCGACAGCGCCGGAGCCCCCGACGATGTTCTCGACGCGGATCGTGGCTCCCGACGTCTCTTCGAGCCCTTCAGCGATCGCTCTGCCGGAAAGGTCTGATCCCCCGCCCGCGGAGAAGGGGACGATCATGCGGACGATATTGGCGGGCTGGAAGCCTTCGTCACCACCACCGGAGGCATCCCCGCATGCGGAGAGCGAGACTCCGAAGGCAGCAGCCAAGGACCCGGTGAGCAAAGTACGGCGTGGGAACATGGTTCCTCCTCGTTGAGGGTGGGATCTGACGTGCGCCTTTGCGCGCGTCGAGGTGGGTGGAAAGGTTTCGAGTTTGCAGCCGGCTAAGGCTCAGGTGTGCGCCATCTGGACGAGGACGTCAAACGCGCGCTGACTGGGATTCAGGTCTGGCGTGCTCTTGCCGACGATGTCGAAGGCCGTACCGTGCGCCGGCGTGGCGATCGGTACCGGAAGGCCTCCTTGCACTGTGACGCCCTGGTCGAAACCGATGAGCTTCATAGCGATCTGTCCTTGGTCGTGATACATGGTGACCACTCCGTCGAAATCGCCTCGCCGCGCCCGGATGAAGAGGGTGTCGCTCGGGAACGGGCCCTGCGCGTCTATGCCGTCCACTTCCCGCGCCAGCTCTACGCCGGGAGCGATGTGATCGATCTCTTCACGGCCGAAAGTGCCGTTCTCCCCAGCATGCGGGTTAAGGGCGGCGACTCCGATGCGCGGTGCCGCGTCCCCTGTTGCTGCAATCGTCCGGTAGAGGAGGTTGATCGCCTGTCGAACACGCCCCGCCGAAATGTACGTCGCCACCTCGGACAGGGCGATGTGCGACGTCACCCGCGAGGTGGTCATCCCCTCGATGAGATTCAGCTCGCTGGTGAAGCCGTCGTGCTTCAGGCGTTTGGCGAACCACCGAAGCTCATCCTCTTCCTCCATGCCTGCCATGTGAAGGGAGCTCTTGTTCAGGGGGAGGAACATGATGCCGTCGGCCATCTGGTCGTTCACCAGGTCAACAGCGCGCTGGAGGTCGCCGAAGGCTCGTAGTCCACCTTCCTTGCTCGCCCTGCCCGTGGGGACGTCCCCGTAGCCGCTGGCGGGGTCGATGAGGTGCACCGCGCCGAGTTGGGGGCTCTCCGCAAGCGGTACTTCGACATCGGCGGCGTTGGTGAGCTGCTCGACCTCATCCTTGGTGGCGACCAGAGAAACGATCGCGGTCTGCAGGTTCTCTGCCTTGCTGAGCAGGCGCACAGCCAGTTCGGGGCCGATCCCCGCAAAGTCGCCGAGCGTCACGATGACGCGAGGGGTGGCGGTCGTCGTATCGGTGGGCATCGTCGTCCTCCCGTGTGGGCTTCAGTGCAGTGTCCGGTGCGCGGGTCGCTCGATCCCGGTGGGGCTCGCGCTTCCGTTCCGAACTCTATATCCAATAGGATGTGAGTAATCCTGGTGGCGCGGGCCACTGCTGTCAAGGGGTTCGGTGGAACTAGATTCGGGCGTCTGTGACGATGGCGTCGACTTCACCCCTGCGGACACTCAGCGCCCGGTCGCGACCTGTCAGCCACAACTCCGCCGGGCGGCGAGGCCCGTACCGCTCCGCACGTCCCCGACGATCTCCTCGGAGGTTCTGCACAATGCTCTGGATCGGCACCAGCTGGAAGATGACCAAGACCCTGAAGGAGGCCCGTTCGTACGCCGCAGGCTTGCGTGACGCAATGGCCGAGGGTTACCCGGTAGACGTGCAACCCTTCGTCATCCCTCCGTTCACGGCTACCGACACCGTGGTCCGCACCCTCGGGGCTCGCTCACCCGTTCTCGTCGGGGTGCAGAATGCGCACTGGGAGGATGCCGGAGCCTGGACCGGTGAGATCTCCGTTCCGCAGGCGAAAGACGCGGGCGCCAGTATCGTTGAAATCGGCCATTCCGAGCGTCGCGAGCACTTCGGCGAAACGATTGATACGACGCGTCGCAAGGTCCGGGCCACGATCGA
>JAUNUA010000016.1:0-15553 GCA_030538435.1 Brachybacterium sp. | reverse complement strand
ACCGCCTGCTCCGCGTCGATATCGGTGACGCCGCCCTCCCAGGTCTGACGCATGCGATGAGTGTGGTGGCCGAGGCCGTCGGCCATTGATTGCAGGTACCGGTTGCCGGCCATCCGCAAGATCGTGTTGTGGAATCCCCAGTCCGCCTGGAAGTGCTCCCTGACCAGCGCGAAATCGACCTCGCTTGAGTCCCGGATTCGCGTCAGGATCTCCTCGTGTGCCGCCTGGGCGGCCTCCAGATCTTCCAGCAGACTCCCCCATCGGGCGAACGCCCGGCTGAGCGCTGCGGGTTCCACCACCGACCGCGCATCGACCAGATCCCGGATCTGCTCCGGCGTCAGATGCGGAGCGACGACGTATCCCTTCAGGGCTGTGTACTCCACGAGTCCTGACTGCTCGAGCGAGACCATCGCTTCGCGCACCGGCGTCGGGGACACCTCCAGTTCCCGCGCTAGACCGTCGATGCCGATCCGAGCCCCGGGTTGCCGACGGGATTCGAGCAGTTGCTCGCGGATCATTCGCTCCACATCGTTGCGCAGCACCCGGCGCTCAACCATTCCCGCTCCTGTCCTCGACGGGCTCGCGGCCCTTTCTCGACCTCGCACTGTACCGCCGAGGGCGACGAGCACCCGAGAGGGGTTCCCCTCCCCCGAAAAATCCCATAGGATCCTGTCTACTGCAGGCCCACGGAGCTACCCGAACCTCGCGACCCGCAGCCTCCACACACTGACGAAGGAGTCACGCATGAGCATCAGCACGGTCACCGTGGTCGGCGCCGGATACATGGGCGGCGGTATCGCCCAAGTCCTCGCCATGGCCGATTACCCCGTCACCATCGCCGACGTGAGCGCAGACGCGGCACAGACCTCTCTCGAGCGCCTCCGCCAGGAGGCCCGCGACTTCGAGGAGCAGGGCCTGTTCCCCGCCGGCAGCGCCGCGAAGGTCGAGCAGAACATCACCGCCGGTGCCTCCATCGAGGAGGCCGTCGCCGACGTCGACCTCATCGAGGAGGCCGTCTTCGAGCGGATCGACGTCAAGCGCGACGTCCTCGGCCTCATCTCCCGCCACGCCCGGCCCGACGCCATCATCGGCACCAATACCTCCACCATCCCGGTGAAAGAGCTGGTCAGCGCCGTCGAGCATCCCGAGCGCTTCCTGACCGTCCACTTCTCCAACCCCGCCCCCTTCATCCCCGGGGTCGAGCTCGTCGCGGGGGAGGCCACCAGCCAGGAGAGCATCGATGCGGTCAAGGAGCTCCTCGAGCGCTGCGGCAACGAGGGAGCGCAGGTCGCCGACACCCCCGGCATGGTTCTCAACCGCCTCCAGTACGCGCTGCTGAAGGAGGCCACCTCGATCGTCGAGGAAGGCGTCGCGACCGTCGAGGACGTCGACACCATCGTGCGCACCACCTTCGGCTTCCGCCTCGGGTTCTTCGGCCCGTTCGCCATCGCCGACCAGGCAGGCCTGGATGTCTACGCGAACTGCTTCACCACTTTCGAGGACGCCTTCGGCGAGCGCCTTTCCACCCCGCAGCTGCTGAAGGACGCCGTCGCCGAGGACCGCAAGGGCGTCAAGAACGGCCGCGGCATCACCGGCGACTTCGACGAGCAGACCCGCAAGGAGCTCGTCGACTACCGCAACCGCGCCTATGCCCGCATGTCCCAGCTCCTCGCCGAGCTCGGCCCCGCTCCGCGCGGTCGCTGACCGGCACCCCTCCCCCGAACACCCGAACTAGGAGAGACTCATGGACGAGCTCGTCCTCGCTGACCGGCCGGTGTGGCTGCTGCTGGTCATCGCCGCAGTCGCCATCACGGTCCTGCTGCTGCTGATCATCCGGCTGCGACTGCACGCCTTCTACTCGCTGCTGATCGTCGCCGTCGCGACGGGCCTCGCCGCCGGCATCGGAGTCGCCGACGTGATCGGCGTCGTCATCCAGGGCTTCGGCTCCACCGTCGGCAACGTCGCCCTCCTGGTCGGATTCGGCGCCGTCCTCGGCCGCATCGTCGAGACCAGCGGCGGTGCCCAGGTCCTCGCCGACAAGATGCTCGACACCTTCGGGGAGAGGAAAGCACCGCTCGCGCTCGCTGTCGCCTCCCTGCTGTACGCCTTCCCGATCTTCCTGGACGCCGGCTTCATCGTGATGCTGCCGATCATCTACACGGTCGCGCGGCGCCTGGACGGCTCGTTCATGCTGTACGTGCTGCCCTCCATCGGCTCCTTCCTGATGATGCACGCACTGCTGCCCCCGCACCCCGGGCCGGCGGCGGCCGCCACCGTGATGGGTGCGGACATCGGCATGGTCGTCATCGTCGGTCTGCTGATCGGCCTGCCCTCGTGGTATCTGACCGGGTACCGGCTCGCCCTCATCATCGCGAAGCGCTACCCGAACATGCCGGTCCCGCAGCTGCTGGGCGAACCCGCCGACATCCCCGTGGAGCAGCGCCCCGGCTTCTGGACCGTGGTGTTCGTGCTGCTGATCCCGCTCGGCCTGATCTTCTTCAACACCGGCTTCTCCACCGCAGAGGCGGCCGGCGGCGTCAGCGATCAGAACCCGCTCTACCAGCTCTCGCAGCTCATCGGGCACACCGCCGTCGCGCTCGCCCTCGCCTCGATCCTCGCCATGATCCTGATGATCGTGATCCCCCGGCGCCGTCGCGGGGAACGTGTCGGAGGCGTCCTCGAGGAGCTCGTCGACGACGCGCTGGGCCCCGTCTGCTCGATCATCCTGATCACCGGTGCGGGCGGCGCCTTCGGCCGCGTCCTCACCGAGACCGGGATCGGGCAGAGCATCGCCGATGGGCTCGACGCCATGGGCCTGCCGATCATCATTGCCGGATTCCTGGTCGCGAGCGCCTTCCGCATCGCCCAGGGCTCCGCCACCGTCGCCGCAACCACCGCCGGCTCGATCATGGCCCCCGCCGTCATCGCCATGGAGATCAACCCCTTCGCCGTCGCCGCGATCGTGATCTCCATCTGCGCGGGCTCCATCGCCTGGTCCCACGTGAACGACTCCGGCTTCTGGCTGATCGGCAAGTTCTGCGGCTTCGACACCGTCACCACCTTCAAGACCTGGTCGGTGGTCGGCACCGCGATCGGCATCTCGTCGTTCCTGCTGTCGCTGGTGTTCTACTACGTCGTCGTCCAGTTCTGAGACTTCTGGACGCACCCAGGAAGGAGAACCCTCGATGCTGCCCTCCCCCCGCCGCCTGCTGGTGCTGGATGACGACCCGACCGGCTCCCAGTGCGTCCACGACGTCGACGCCGCCTTCACCGAGGATCCCGAGGTCGCCGCCCGCGCCCTCGACCAGGATGGGAGCACCTGTTTCGTGCTCACCAACTCCCGGGCGCTCGACGAGGACGACGCAACGCAGATCAATACCCGGATCCTCACCGGTGTCCTCGACCGGGGCGTCGGGCCGGAGGGCCTGCACGTCGTCTCCCGCTCGGACTCGACCCTGCGGGGCCACGTGATCGCGGAACCGGCTGCCCTCGCCGACGCGCTCGAGCACCACGGCCGGCCCGTCGACGCGATCCTCTTCTGCCCGGCGATGCTCGAAGCCGGACGATTCACCGAGGCCGACGTCCATTACGCCACGGTCGACGGTGAGGCCCGACGGGTCGAGGACACCGACTTCGCCCGCGACGCCACCTTCGGCTACTCCACCTCTGACCTGCGGGAGTTCCTCGCGGAGAAGTCCGACGGCTCGATCGCCGCCCCGGACGTCCTCTCGGTGTCCCTGGAGGACATCCGTGACGGTGGCGTCGATGAGGTGGCCCGGATCCTCGCCACCGCGCGCGACCGACGGTGGGTGGTCATCAACGCCACCATGTACGAGGACATGGAGGTCGTCGTCGACGCGGTCACTCGTCTCGAGGCCGAGGGCCGCACCTACCTGACCCGCTGCGCACCCTCCTTCGTGCGACCGCTCGCAGGACAGCGCGGAGCGGAGGTCCTGGACCCCGACGCCATCCGCATTGCAGGCGACACCCAGCCGCACGGACTGCTCGTCGTCGGCTCCCACGTCGGACTCACCACCACCCAGCTGGAGGAGGTCCAGCGGCGCGGCGGACTCGCCGAGGTGGAGCTGGACGTCCCGACGCTGCTCGAGGACTCCTCACGGGACGAGCACATCCGCGCTGCCGTCACCACGGTGCGCGATACCCTCGGGGAGCGCGACTGCGTCGTGTACACCTCCCGCACCCTCGTCCGCGAGGACGATCCCGAGAAGTCCCTCGCGATCGCCAGGAGCATCTCCGATGCGGTGGTCGAGGTCGTCCGCGGGGTCCGCGACGCCCGCCCCGCCTGGGTGATCGCCAAGGGAGGCATCACCTCCCACGAGGTCGCCGCGCACGGGCTGGACATCCGACGCGCCCGCGTCGAGGGTCAGTTCTTCCCCGGCCAGATCTCCCTGTTCACCCCGCTCGACGCGCCCGAGGAGGTGCTGGGCATTCCCTACGTCGTCTTCCCCGGCAACGTCGGCGGCACGGACGCCCTCGCCGACGTCGTCGACCGCCTCACCACCGCCACCGCCAGGAGGACCACATGAGCACCGCACCCACCGTCGGATGGGTCGGCCTGGGAGCGATGGGAGCCCCCATGGCACTCGTCACCGCCCGAGCCGGCATCCCCGTCACCGCCTTCGACATGAACCCCGCCGCACTCGAGGCCGTCGCCCCCGACGTCACCGCCGCTGCCACACCGGTCGACGCGGTCCGGAACGCGGACGTCGTCGTCATCATGGTCGCCACCGGGGCCCAGCTCGACCAGGTGCTGTTCGGCGAGGCAGGCATCGCGCCGCACCTCGGTCCCGAGACCGTCGTGATGGTGATGGCAACCGTCGGGCCCGTCGCGGTCGACCGCACCGTCGAGCTGCTGCGGGAGGTCACCACCCGCGTCGTGGACGCCCCGGTCTCCGGGGGCACTGCCCGCGCCGCCACCGGCGACCTGCTGGTCATGGTCTCCGGGACCGAGGCCGACGTCGAGACGGTCCGGCCGCTGCTGGACGCGATGGCTGCGCACGCCCCCCTCGTCGGCCCGGCGCCGGGTGACGGTCAGCGCATGAAGATCGTCAACCAGCTGCTGTGCGGCGTGCACATCGCCGCCGCCGGTGAAGCCCTCGCGCTCGCCGATGGGATGGGGCTGGACATCCGCCAGGTCCACGAGGTCCTGGGCACCGGCGCGGCCGCCTCCTTCATGTTCGCCGACCGCGGGGCCCGCATGGTCGACGGGTCCTTCGATGACCCGAAGAGCGCGCTCGACATCTTCGTGAAGGACATGGGCCTGGTGACCGAGGCGGCGGGCGAGGCCTCCCGACCGGTGCCCCTGGCGGAGACCGCCGCGGCCCTCTACCGCCGCGGCAGCGAGGACGGCCTCGGCCGGAAGGACGACTCCATCGTCTACCGCCTCCTCGGTGGGACCTGAGCGGAGACCTGGACATCACCTGAATGCCAAAGTGACCGCGATCACACACAGTGGGGATACCCCGCGGTCACGCCGATGTCCCCCGTCATCGGTCCTGGCCGCCTGACCCAGGAGGCATGACCCATGTCCAACAATCGCGCCGTCGCATACCTGGGCCCCGGCACCGTCGAGGTCGTCGACATCGACTACCCCACGTTCGAGCTCAAGGACGGACCCGGCGTCAACCCCGACAACGTCGGTCGTCAGCTCCCCCACGCCGCGATCCTGAAGGTCGTCACCACCAACATCTGCGGCTCCGACCAGCACATGGTGCGCGGGCGCACCACCGCCCCCGAGGGCCTGATCCTGGGTCACGAGATCACCGGTGAGGTGGTCGAGACCGGCCCGGGCGTCGAGTTCATCAAGAAGGGGGACCTCGTCTCGGTCCCCTTCAACATCGCCTGCGGACGCTGCGTGAACTGCAAGACCGGTCGCACAGAGATCTGCCTGAACGTGAACCCCGACCGGCCAGGCTCCGCCTACGGCTACGTCGACATGGGCGGCTGGGTCGGCGGGCAGGCCGAGTACGCGCTCGTCCCCTACGCCGACTGGAACCTCCTGAAGTTCCCGGACCGGGACCAGGCCCTCGAGAAGATCATGGACCTGACCATGCTCTCGGACATCTTCCCCACCGGCTTCCACGGCGCCGTGACCGCGGGCGTGAAACCCGGCAGCTCGGTGTACATCGCCGGCGCCGGACCCGTCGGTCTCGCCGCCGCCGTCGGTGCGCAGCTGCTGGGCGCTGCCGTCGTCATCGTCTCCGACATGGTCGAGGAGCGCCTCGCCCAGGCCCGCTCCTTCGGCTGCGAGACGGTGAACCTCGAAACCCAGGATCCGCGGGAGGCGATCGCGAGCCTGCTCGGACGGGAGGAGGTCGACTGCGGCGTCGACGCCGTGGGCTTCGAGGCCCGCGGCCACGGGAAGGACGCCGAGGAAGCACCCGCCACCGTGTTGAACTCCCTGATGACCATCACCAAGGCCGGCGGTGCTCTCGGCATCCCCGGTCTGTACGTCACCGGGGACCCGGGCGGCGTCGATGAGGCTGCCCAGGAGGGGTCGCTGTCCCTGCGGCTCGGGCTCGGCTGGGCGAAGGCGCTCTCCTTCACCACCGGCCAGTGCCCGGTCATGCGCTACCACCGACAGCTCATGGAGGCCATCCTCCACGACAAGGTAGCGGTCGCGAAGGCCGTCAACGCCAAGGCCATCTCACTGGACGACGCCCCCGAGGGATACGCCGCCTTCGATTCCGGCGCGGCGACGAAGTACGTCATCGACCCCCACGGGATGACCGGCAAGATCGCCTGAGCACAGCGAACGGCGTGGCTGCTCGCAGCCACACCACGCTCCCGGAGCTGAGCGCACGACGGGAGACGGGCCAGCCAAGGGCCCGTCTCCCGCTGTCCGTGTGCCGCCGAGCTCCCCGCGAGGATCACGATTCGATCTCGCGCATGTAAATTCTTGAAGCGCTCGCCTCCGACTGCGTATGTTGTTGTCACAACGCTGTGACAGGAGGCACGCATGGACACGACGACGCACCGGCGCCGTCCGCGCACCGGCCTCGACCAGGTGCTGGAGAACCCCGCTCTCCTGCCCGCAGGCCCGCTCGCCCTCTGTGCGAACTACACCTCCGTCACGCCCGGTCTCACCCGCGGGGTCGACGCCCTGCTCGAGGCTGGAATCCCGCTCACCGCACTCCTGACCCCCGAGCACGGCTACTGGGGCGCCGCCCAGGCCGGGGAGAGCGACGGGGACAGCACGGACGATGCCACCGGGCTCCCCATCCTGGACACCTATCGCACCAGCGGTCCCGCCCTCGATGCCCTGCTGCGGCGCACCGGCGCACGCCATGTCCTCGTCGACCTGCAGGACATCGGAACCCGCTTCTACACCTACATGTGGACGCTCTACGACCTGATGGCCTCCGGTGCCCGCACCGGCATCGGCGTCGTGGTCCTCGACCGGCCGAATCCCCTCGGCCGCGCCACCCGCGGCCCAGGCCTCGATCCCGCTTGCGCGAGCTTCATCGGCCGCGCCGACATCCCCCTCCAGCACGGCCTCACCCTCGGCGAGCTCGCCCGCTGGTTCGCCGCCGAGCACATCCCCGCCGCCACCGGCAGCGCCCCCGCCCTGCAGGTCATCGAGACGCACGGTTGGGACGGTGACGCCGCCGGCCCCGATGACCCCTGGATCATGCCCTCCCCGAACATGCCGACCCGGGACACCGCCGCCCTCTATCCCGCGACCGGTCTGCTCGAGGGCACCCTCGCCTCGGAAGGTCGCGGCACCACCCGACCCTTCGAGCTGATCGGCGCCCCCTGGACCGACGCCCGTTTCGCCGGAGCGCTGCGTGAGCGCACCCTCCCCGGGCTGCTCGTACGGGAGGCCGTGTTCACCCCGGTCTTCTCCAAGGGCGCGGGACAGCGCATCCACGGCGCCCAGCTCCACCTCATCGACGCCGGCGCACTCGACCCCATCGCGACCGGCCACGCGATCCTCGCGACCCTGCGCGCCCTCCACCCCACCCAGCCGCTCTGGCGCGAGGCCGAGGGAGACCGTCCCCCGTTCCTCGACCTGCTGTGGGGGTCGCCGGCGCTGCGCGAGGGCATCGACGACGACGCCGCACTGCCCGAGATCCTCGCCGCTTCCCCGCCGACCCCGACCCCGCCCGCACCATCCGCCCCGAGAAAGGACGCATCATGAGGTTCACCCGACGAGGAGCCATCGGACTCGCCGCAGGCGGTGTCGCCGCCGGGACACTCGCCGCCTGCGGCAACGGCAACGGCGGAGGGGCCGGCGCCGACGGTGACGTCCCGCCGCTGACCACCTTCCCCCAAGCCACCAACACCTTCCAGCGGAACTTCAACCCCTTCGCACCGTCGGGGCTCGCCGGAGCCAGCGGCTACGTGTTCGAGCCGCTGATGATCAGCACCCCCATGCAGCCCGGGGAGCAGATGCCCTGGCTCGCGGAGTCGATGGAGTTCAACGACGACGGCACCGTCATCACCTTCACCCTGCGCGACGACGTCACCTGGAGCGACGGGGAGGCCTTCGACGCCGAGGACGTCGCCTTCAGCTTCACCATGTTCGCCGAGCACCCCGCCACCAACGCCGCGGCCCGCCCCATCGTCGAGGCGACCGTCATCGACGAGCACACCGTCGAGGTGGAGTTCGAGTACGCGCAGTTCGCCTACCAGGCCGCCATCGGCAACTACCTGATGGTGCCCGAACACCTGTGGAGCGACATCGACCCCGTCGAGGACACCATCGACGACCCCGTGGGCACCGGTCCGTACGTCCTGGACCACTTCGGGGACCAGATCTACACGATGACCAAGCGTGAGGACTACTGGAACACCGACGGTTTCGAGGTGCAGGAGGTGCAGTTCCCCGCCCACACCGGCGAAACCCTGACCACCGCGCTGCAGGCCGGGGAACTCGACTGGGCCGGCGGCTTCATCTCCAACATCGAGGACGTGTTCTGGAACCAGGACCCGGACAACAACGGTTCCTGGTTCCCCGGTGGCGGCCTGGTCGCCCTCCTGCCGAACAACGAGGAGGAGATCTTCGAGGACACCACGCTGCGACGCGCGATCAGCCTGGCGCTGGACCGCGAGCAGATCACCGAGGTCGCCATGCAGGGGTACACACCGCCCGCCCATCCAACCGGTCTGCCGCTCCCCACCTACGAGGAGGTCATCGCCCCCGAGCACGCCGATGCGACCCTCGAGTTCGACCCCGAGGAGGCCAACCGGATCCTCGATGAGGCCGGGTACGAGCGCGGAGACGGCGGGATCCGCAGCACCCCGGACGGGGAGCGCCTGTCCTGGACGATGGAGATCCCCTCCGGCTGGGTGGACTGGATCGACACCTCGCAGCTCATCGAGGAGCAGCTCGCCGAGATCGGCATCGACCTCACCGCGCAGGGTGTCGCCGAGGAGGCCTACATCGAGGCCCGCGGCAACGGGAACTTCGTCATCACCATGGGTGCCGTGGCCGTGGGGAACACCCCCTTCGACATGTACCGCGCCATGATGAGCTCGGAGTACGAGGTCGACGAGGGCTCCGTGGTCCAGAACTTCGCGCGCTTCTACGACGATGAGGCCGATGAGGCGCTGGATGCCTACGCCTCGACCGAGGACGAGGGCGAGCAGCAGGATGCACTGGAGAACCTGCAGCAGCTGATGATCGATCGGATGCCTCTGATCGGCCTGTTCCAGGCGCCGAACTGGTTCCACTACACGACGGCACGCTGGGAGGGCTTCCCGAACGAGGACGACCCGTACGCCCTGGGTGCGCCGTTCTCCATGCCCGATCGTCTGCTGATCCTGCAGCGCCTCACCCCGGCGCAGTGACCCCCGACGGGTCGGGCCGTGCGGGGCGCCCCGGCACGGCCCGGCCCGTCTCCCCCCACCCCCAGTCCTTCGGAGGGCGAGCGTGAAGTATCTGCTGCGCAAGGTCCTGCTCTACGCCTTCATCGCGTGGGCGGCCGTGACCTTGAACTTCCTGATCCCGCGGATGATGCCGGGTGACCCGGTGACCCTGCTCGTCGACCGGATGGAAGGACGCATCGACCCCGCCGCGATGGAAGCGATCGCGGAGTCCTACGGGATCTCCGACGAGCCGATGCTGATCCAGTACTGGACGTACCTGACGAACCTGTTCCAGGGGGACCTGGGCCGCTCCATCGGCTTCTACCCGGTGGAGGTCTCCGACATCGTCATGAACGCCCTGCCGTGGACGATCGGCCTGGTCGGCGCCACCACCATCATCAGCTTCGTGATCGGCACGGCCCTCGGCGTGATCCTCGCCTGGCGGCGCGGACGCGTCACCGACTACGTGATGCCTGTCCTCACGTTCTTCAACGCCATCCCCTACTTCTGGATGGCGCTGATCCTGGTCCTGGTGCTCTCGGTGAACCTGGGCTGGTTCCCCACCGCCGGGGCGCACAGCCGCCTGGCGATTCCCGGCTGGGACGCCGAGTTCATCGGGTCCGTGCTGTACCACGCGGCGCTGCCGGCGCTGACCATCGTCATCGGCTCCTTCGCCGGCTGGGTGCTGGGGATGCGCAACATGACCGTCACGGTGCTCGGAGAGGACTACGTGACGATGGCCGAGGCGAAGGGGCTGCGACCCCGCACCGTGCTGCTGACCTACGGCGCCCGGAACGCGATCCTCCCCTCCATCACCGGATTCGCCCTGTCCCTCGGGGCGGTGGTCGGCGGCTCGATGCTCACCGAGGTCATCTTCAACTACCCGGGGGTCGGGTACACGCTGTTCAACGCCGTCCAGAACCAGGACTTCCCGCTCATGCAGGGCCTGTTCCTCATCATCTCCTTGACGGTGATCCTCGCGAACCTGATCGCCGACGTGGTCTACGTGTTCCTGGACCCCCGCACCCGAGTGGAGGCCTGACAGATGCGCATCTACCGCTTCCTCCCGACCTCCGGCAAAGTCCGTGCGGGCCTCCTGATCGTCTTGTTCTTCGTGATCGTGGCGACCATCGGTCCGCTGATCGCGCAGTACCCGCCGCGAGCATCCGGCGGTCCTTCGCTCGCGCCCCCCTCGGCCGAGCACTGGTTCGGTACGACACGGCTGGGCCAGGACGTGTTCTCCCAGTTCGTGCACGGCGCGCGCGTCTCCATGGCGGTGGGCCTGTTCGCCGGGGTGCTCTCCCAGATCGTCTCGGTCCTGATCGGCCTGGTCGGCGGGTACTTCCGGGGAACCGTCGACGACCTGCTGTACATCCTCACCTCGGTGTTCCTGGTGGTGCCGGGGCTCCCGCTGCTGGTCGTGCTGACCGGGTACCTGCCCACCCAGGGCATGGTCTCCGTCGCGATCGTCATCGCCATCACCTCCTGGGCGCCCGCCGCGCGCGTCCTGCGCGCCCAGACCATGTCGCTGCGCAACCGCGATTTCGTGGAGGCCGCCCGGGCGACCGGTGAGTCCCGCACCCGAATCATCTTCGCCGAGGTGATGCCGAACGCGCTGCCGGTCGTCGCCACCGGATTCATCTTCTCCACCATCGCCGCGATCCTCACCGAGGCCGGCCTGTCGTTCCTGGGCATCGGGTCGCTGACCACCACCTCCTGGGGCTCGATGCTGTACTTCGCGCAGAACTCCCAGGCGATGCTGATCGGCGCCTGGTGGTGGTTCATCCCGCCGGGCCTCGCCATCGCCGTGATCGGTGCGGGCCTCGCCCTCATCAACTTCGGGATCGACGAGTACGCGAACCCGCGGCTGCGCACCGGGAAGTCCCGCGCCAAGGCCCCCGCCCGGTCCGGCCGTGCGGCGCTCGCGATGAGCTCCACCGGTGCCTCCGCCGAGGCCGGAGACACCGGCGGTGCGCCCGCCTCCGAAGCAGCCACGCCCCCACCCGGTGAGGGCCGACGGGCCGCCGACGACGGTGGCCGACAGGCCACCGACGAGGACGAGAACGCCAGTGGCGCCGCGCGCGGGCCCAGCACCCCGAACGGCGCGGACAGCCCATCGGCCGACCCCTCGATCCGTCCCGTCGACGTCCCGGGGGACCCGATCATCACCGTGGAGGACCTGGTGGTGGACTACCCCACCGCCGAAGGGGACATCCGCGCGGTCGACCACGTCTCGATCACCCTCCACCGCGGAGAGCTCCTGGGGCTCGCCGGGGAGTCCGGATCCGGGAAGTCCACGCTCACCAATGCCATCACCCGTCTGCTGCGCAGCCCGGCCGACGTCGCCGGCGGCTCCATCACCTACCACCGTCGTGCCTCGGAGCGACACCGTGGCCAGGACCAGGAGGTGGACCTGCTGCACCTGCCCGCCCCCGAGCTGCGGGTGCTGCGCTGGAGCGAGCTCGCGATCGTCTTCCAGAGCGCCATGAACGCCCTCAACCCGGTCACCCGGATCGGCTCCCAGTTCGACGATGCGGTGACAGTGCACCGCCCGGACCTGCCCGCAAGCCGCCGTCGCGAACTCGCCGAGGAGATGCTCGAGCGCGTCGGAATCCCCCGGGACCGCATCAGCTCCTACCCGCACGAGCTGTCCGGCGGGATGAAGCAGCGCGTCGCCATCGCGATCGCGCTGGTCCTGGACCCGGACATCATCGTCATGGACGAACCGACCACCGCCCTGGACCTGTTGGTCCAACGGGAGGTCCTCGAACAGATCACCACACTGCGCGAGGAGTACGGCTTCGCGATCATCTTCACCACGCACGATCTGTCGCTGCTGCTGGAGATCTCCGACTCGATCGCGATCATGCAGCGCGGGCGCCTCGTCGAGTACGGCCCGGCAATGGACGTCTACACCGATCCGCGCCACCCGTACACCCGCAGCCTGCTCTCCTCCCTCGCCGACCTAGGAGCCCAGCTGTGAGCCACCCGATGCCACCGCCCGAACCCGACCACGGCGCCCGCGCCGCAGATGCCACAGCTGATACGCGCACGGACGCGGACACGGATACGGGTAACGGTCGCGTGGTGCTGGAGGCGCGGAACCTGGTCAAGGACTTCCCCGGTCGCCGCCGCGGTCTGCGCCGCCAGGCCTTCCGCGCCGTCGACGACGTCTCCCTGTCGCTGCGCACCGGCGAGGTGACGGCGCTGGTCGGCCAATCGGGCTCCGGGAAGAGCACGGTGGGACGGATGCTCGCCCAGCTCATCCCGCTCACCTCCGGGACGTTGCAGCTGCACGGGAAGGATGTGGCGGGCGCCCGGGGTGCCGCGTTCCGTCGCTACACCTCCGCGGTGCAGATGACCCTGCAGGACCCGTTCGCGTCGCTGAACCCGGTGCATCGCATCTCCTACACCCTGGGGCGCGCCCTGCGGATCCACGGCAAGGCCTCCGGTAACGACGACGTGGAGCAGAAGTCCTTGGAGCTGCTGCGGAAGGTCCACCTGGACCCCCCGGAGCGGTACCTCCACCGCTTCCCCCACGAGCTGTCCGGCGGGGAGCGCCAGCGGATCTCCTTCGCCCGTGCCCTCGCCGCGGAACCGGAGGTGCTGCTCGCCGACGAACCCGTCTCCATGCTGGACGTGACCATTCGCAAGGAGGTCCTGGACCTCCTCGCCGAGCTGCGGCGCGTGGAGAACCTCGCCGTCCTGTACATCACGCATGACCTGGGGTCCGCGCGGACGTACTCTGACGACACGCTGGTGATGTATCACGGCGAGGTGGTCGAGCGCGGCACCAGCGCCGCGGTCATCGACGACCCGCAGCACGAGTACACCCGGCGTCTGTTGTCGGCCGCTCCGAATCCGCGACGCCGGCGCGACGAGGAGGAGCACAGGAGGGCACGCCCATGACCGCATCCCGCACCGCCGAGCAGGACCTCGGCGCCCTCGAGACCGAGGGTATCGATGCGCGCTACAGCGATCTGGACGCGCGTCCCGTCCTGGGCGTCCTCGAGGCGATGAACGATGCCGAAGCTGATGTACCCCGCATCGTCCGCGGCACGCTGCCGGCACTTGCCCGCCTCGTCGAGGAGGTCGCCGCGCGACTCGAGGACGGCGGCCGCCTGCTCTACGTCGGCGCCGGAACCTCCGGGCGGCTCGGCGTCCTGGACGCCGCCGAATGCCCTCCCACCTTCCACGTCGACCCGGACCTCGTCCAGGCCGTGATGGCCGGGGGGAAAGAGGCGGTGTTCGCGGCAGTGGAGGGTGCCGAGGACTCCACCGAGCTCGGCGCCGAGGCAATGACGGCCCGTGCCATCGGCCCGCGGGACACCGTCGTCGGCATCGCGGCGAGCGGACGCACCCCCTTCGTGCTCGGCGCCCTCGCTGCGGCGCGCGAGGCCGGTGCGCTGACCGCCGCCGTCGTCTGCACCAGCGGCTCGCCCGTCGCCGCGGCGGCCGAGCACCCGCTGGAGGTCGTCGTCGGCCCCGAGGTGCTCACGGGATCGACCCGCCTGAAAGCGGGCTCGGCGACCAAGCAGGTGCTGAACATGCTGTCGACCGCGGTGATGGTGCGGGGCGGGAAGACCTACGGCAACCTGATGGTGGACGTGTCCGTCACCAACGCGAAGCTGCGGGCCCGCGCCGAGCGGCTGATCCGCACCATCACCGGAGCCGATGCCGACGTCGCCCGCGAGACACTCGTCGCCTCCGGTGATCGGGTCAAGGTCGCCGTCGTGATGATCGAGCGGAGTGTCGATCGGGCGGAGGCCGAGGCCGTGCTGGAGAATCACCGGCACAGGCTCGGGGACGTCCTCGCTCCCCGCTGAGACCACCCCAGGATGCCCCGTGCCCCATACACCCCCTGCGGACCACGTCGCGATCACCACCCGTATCCGCGGCCTGCTGCCGGACCTGCGCGCCGCTGAGCGACGGGTCGCCGACGCCGTCCTCGAGAACCCCGCCGAGGTGGCGCGGGAGACGATCACCGCGCTCGCGGAGCGCTGCCGCACCTCCGCCCCGACGGTGGTGCGGTTCGCCCGCCGGCTCGGCTTCTCCGGGTACCCGCAGTTGCGCCTGGCGCTGGCGAAGGAGGCGGGCATCGAAGAAGGGCGCCAGCACCGCGCGCACCTCTCCGGCACCCTCGATCCGACCGACACCGTCGAGGACACCGTCGCGAAGATCAGCGCCGCGAGCGTCCAGGCCATCGAGGACACCGCCACCACCTTGGACGTCGAGTCGCTCGAGCGCGCGGCAGACGCCCTGGTGAGGGCGCGCCGGATCGACCTGCTGGGCGTCGGCGGATCAGCGGTCGCCGCCATCGACCTGTCCCAGAAGCTGTCACGCCTCGGCCTGCTGGTGACCCTGCTGCCGGAGCGGCATGCCGCGATGACTGCGGTGTCCCTGCGGGGCGAACGGGACGTGGTGATCTGCGTGTCCCATTCCGGCGCCACCACCGACGTTGTGCTGCCGATGGAACTGGCCGCCGAGCGAGGCGTCACCACCATCGCGGTCACCAACCACCCCACCTCGAAGCTCGCCGTGCTGGCGGACATCGCGCTCATCACCGCCTCCCACGAGACGACATTCCGCTCCGGCGCGATGGCCAGCCGCATCGCCCAGCTGATGGCGGTGGACTGCATCTTCGCCGGGGTCGCGCTGCGCGACATGGACAGCACCCGCGCGGCCCTCGACGCAAGCTTCCGCGCGGTCGCCGACTTCTGAC
>JAUNUA010000291.1 GCA_030538435.1 Brachybacterium sp. | reverse complement strand
TGTCCCTCGCCGGCGAGGGTGCTGGGTCCCAGCGGGTGCGCGCCGTACCAGAGTTCTGCCCACGGGCGCCCGTCCTCGGACCGGGACAGGAACTGGGGCAGGGCGCTGGTGGAGCCCCACGCGTAGTGCTGGGGGTGGGGGTCAATCTCCCACATGCGGGGCCTCCTCCCATGGTCGGCACTGACGGTGGATTCGTGACGTTCGTACGATGATGCGGTGAGTGTGCCTCCAGTAGACCTCAACGTCCCCGATGACGTGCGTCTCCGTCTCACGCACGGGTGCCTGGAGCTCATCGCGCGACGGGCGGGGGTGCGGGCGTTGCACATCAAAGGCGTGGCGCTGCACCCGCGGCTCGCCGCCGGCAGGGCCCCATCCACCGATTGCGACCTGCTGGTCGATCCGGCAGGGGTCGGCGCCTGTGCGGCGTCGCTGATCGACGGCGGCTGGGAGGCCCGGACGCGCTTCGAGCATGGCAGCGTGTTTGGCCACGCCGCCACCTACTATCACCCCCGCTGGGGCACCGTGGACCTGCACCGGGCGTTCCCTGGCCTGGACGTTGGGGCGCAGCGCGCATTCGAACTGCTGTGGGACCGGCGCGAGCGGATCGGGCTGGGTTCGGTCGACTGCGCCGTCCCTGATCTTCTCGCGCAGCGGCTGATCCTCCTGGTGCACGCAGCCCGGGACGCCACCGGTCGGCGCGGCCACGACGTGGGCGTCGCCTGGGAGGAGTTGGATGCCGAGCAGCGGGCCCAGGTCGAGGATCTCGCCGCCCAGCTCGGGGCACGGGTGCCGCTCGCTTTCGCGACCGGCAGGCCGGATGCGGCAAGCGGGCTGCCCGGGGAGCACCTGTGGGCGGCGCTGCACCGCGATGCCGATCCGACGACGGTGTGGCGGGCGCGGCTGCGCGACGCCCGGGGCCGCAGTGTCCGGGAGACGATGCGCGTCCTCGTATCGGCGCTGCGGGTCAATCCCGATCATCTGGAGCTCCGGCTGGGTCGGGCGCCGACGCGGCGGGAGATGCGCCAGGAGTGGTGGCGGCGCTGGGGCCGGGCCTTGCGCCGCTGGCGCGGGACCGACGACTGAACAGTCGGACCAGTCCGAGACCGATCGCCACCCCGATGGCGGCGCCGAGGGTGTTGGCGGCGACGTCCAGCAGACTGGCCTGCCGGGTGCCGATGGACAGCTGGTACAGCTCGATCGCGGTGCTGAGGGCGGCCCCGGCGAGTACCCACCACCAGGTGGGCCGGAGCACGGCAAGGGCGGCCGTCATCGGCACGAACAGCAGCACGTTCATCACCACAGCGAACTGCTCGGGGTTGATGTGGTGGTGGAGGTCCAGCGGTCCCAGCACCCTGATCCACACCGCGACGTTCAACCGGTTCACGCCCCATCCGTCGGGCATGAGGACCAGCGCCGCTGCGGCGGGGACGTGCAGTACCAGGGTCACGACGGCGAGGACGCGGAGGAAGTGCGGAGATCGCTCAGTCTCGGCCATGGACGCCCCTCAGTAGGCGCCCGACGGGGCTATGACGGCCCGGACGGTGCGCAGGAGGATCTGGGCGTCCTGGGTGAAGGACCAGTTGTCCACGTAGTACAGGTCCAGGCGCACGGTCTCCTCCCAGGACAGGTCGCTGCGCCCGGAGACCTGCCACAGGCCCGTGATCCCGGGGCGCACGGCGAGGCGACGGGAGGCGTCGCTGTCGTAGACGGAGACTTCTCGCGGCAGCGCCGGTCGCGGCCCCACCAGGCTCATGTCCCCGCGCAGGACGTTCCACAGCTGTGGGAGCTCATCCAGGGAGTACCGGCGCAGGATCCGGCCGATCCGCGTGACGCGGGGGTCATCGGCCATCTTGAACATGATGTCGTTGCCGCGGTCCTGGTGTTCGCGGCGGATCCCGCTCAGGTGCGTCTCGGCGTCCGGGACCATGGAGCGGAACTTCAGGAACTGGAAGGTCTGGCCGCCCCGGCCCACCCGCTCCTGGCGGAACAGCACGGAGCCGCCGTCGCTGAGCTTCACGCCCAGCGCGATCACCGCCAGCAGCGGGGCTCCGAGGAACAGTAAGGACGTGCTGGCGATCAGGTCGAAGGCCCGCTTGGACCACTTCAGGGCCTCCCGGGCGCGCGGGAGCTCCATGTGCACCAGCGGCAAGCCTGCCACGGGCCGCATGCGGACGCGGTCGCTGGAGATCTCCGTGAGCGCGGGCACCACGATTACATCGATACCGTGCGTCTCGAGGTCCCAGGCGAGGCGACGGAAACTGATCGCGGACTCCACAGCGCCTTCGGTGAACAGAAGGATCTGCGGGCGCATGCGGTGCAGCACGTCCAGCAGCCGATCGACGGTGCCGAGCCGCTCCACGTCCACCGTCTCGATGCCGCGGTACTCGATGTCGATATCGGCGAGGGGGACGGCATCGGCCCGTTCCCCGATGGGCGCGACCCGACCGAGAACGGAGTACCCGAGCCACCTCTCGCGACGCAGCACCGCGGCGATGTCGGCCGCTTGACGTGCCTCCCCGACCAGCAGCACGCGCGAGAGGCCCCGACCGGAGCGGTGGAAGGCGTGCAGGACGCGACGGGCCGCGTACCGGACGAGCAGCAGCGCGGGGGGTGCGAGCAGGAAGGCGATGACGAAAAAGGCGCGAGACAGAGGGAACTGCAGCATGTACGCCACCCCGGCGACGATCCCGGCGGCGAGGAGGCTCGCGCGGATCACCCCGTGGTAGAGCTCGGTGCCTTGCAGGAGCAGCTTC
>JAUNUA010000290.1 GCA_030538435.1 Brachybacterium sp. | reverse complement strand
GGTCCACCCCGTGAGGGATGGTGAACGTGCCGTGGCCGCCGTCGAGCGCACCCAGAGTGATCATCCCGGAGACGTCCTCGGTGAGCAGCCAGACCTCCATATAGCCGTCGCCCGCATCCGGCGTGGCCTCCAGATCCACACGCAGCTGGCGGGTGCCGTCGTGCTCGATGACCTCGGCCTCTCCAGGTTCACCGCTCGCAGTCAGGGCGTCCAACGGAGCAGAGGCGAGGATGCGCCCCGGGTCCTCGGTCTCACGGTCGCGCAGCAGGTAGGCCGCACCACCACCGGCGACGAGGGCGCCCGCGGCGGCCGCCCCCATCGCAGTCAGGAGCAGCGCGCGCCTTGTGGGGCGGGCGCCGCGATCATCGTGCACGGGCTGGGGGGAGTAATCAGACCGCTGGATCCCGGTACCGGTCTCAGTGATGCTCTCGGTGCGCTCGTCGGCCTCGGTCTCGGCGCGGATTGCATCCCACACGGAGGCGGGCGGCGGGGTGGTCATGTCGCCCGCGCGGCGTAGGAGATCCTGGACGCGGTCCTGGTTCTGGGGCGGCTCGTGATCGCCGTGGTGCTGCGTGCTCATCGTCCCTCCCCCAGTACTCTCCTCAGCCGTGCGAGCGTACGTCGCGCATGCGTCTTCACCGTGCCCAGCGGCATGTCCAGGGCGTCCGCGATCTCCGCCTGGCTGCGGTCCTGCACGTAGGACATCATCAGGATGGTCCGCGGCGGGTCACCGATCTTCTCCAGCTCCTCATAGATCGCGAAGAGATCGTCGCGGTCCCGCGCGTTCCAGCGATCATCGGAGACGTCGCCGGAGTCCTCCCCACGCTCCGAGGGGATCGGGGCGCGCTGCTGGGCGCGCAGGTGGTCGGCGATGGCGTGACGGGTGATCCCGACGAGCCATGCACCCAGCGGCGCCCGCTCGGGGTCGTAGGTCTCACGCCGCCGCCATGCGGACAGGAACACCTGCTGGGTGACGTCCTCGGCGTCGATGGGGCCGACGGCCTTGCGGGCGAGGCCGTGGACGAGGGGACCCCAGCGGTCGTAGACCCGCCGGAGCACGTCCGCGTGGCCCGAGGTCCAGGCGCGGACGATCTCCTCGTCGTCGGGCGGAGTCACGGGTCGAGCCTAGCGGGCATCGGTACCGGTCATCCGGGCGGTGAAGATCAGGTTGTCGGTGTAGGCGCCTGCGACCGGGTCCCAGCGGCCGGCGCAGGTGATGAGCTGCAGCTCGGGGTCGCCGTCGCGGCGGAAGACATCGCCGGCCGGGAGCTCGGACTTGGGCACCTGGGTCGCACCGGTGAGGACGTAGGTGGCCTCGGTGCCGTCGGACAGGTCGACGACGACGGCGTCACCGGCCTTCGCATCGGCGAGGGCGGTGAAGACGCCGGCGCCCTCGCGGGTGTCGATATGGGAGGCGAGGACGACGGATCCCTCGCCGTCCTCGGGGCTGGGGCCGTGGCGGAACCAGCCGACGTGGTCCCGCGCATCGGGGATCTCCATCTGTCCGTTCTCGTCGACGCCCACGGGAACGACGGGGGCCTCGCGGTCGAGAGCGGAAAAGGAGACGGCGACAGGCATGGCCCTGCCCGTCACCGCCTCCAGCTGTGCCGAGGACCTTCCGTCGGGCACGACCGCGGGGTCGGTCGGGGTCGCGACGGTGGTGGGCTCGGGCAAGTTCTCGGGGTTGATGCCGGTCTCGGTCAACGGATCGGGCGATCCGCTCGGGTCCAGCGGTGCAGCGGCTGCGCTGCCGGCTTGTTCAGCGGGCGGGGCCGTGAGGGAGGCGTCCGCGGTGATCGGACCGCGGAGGAGGGCGAGCACCGCCCACCCCGCCACCGCGAGTCCGATGACCAGGAGGGCCAGCGGGATCAGGCGGTCACGGAGGCGGGTGCGGGCAGGGCTCATGTGTTACGTCTCAGACTCGGGCGTCCGAGCGCTGAGCGAGGCGGCGGGCGCCGACGGCCGCACCGGCGATGCCGGCGACTGCGAGACCGGCGAGGGCCGCGGTGGTGACCTGACCGCCCTCCCCGGAGGGCACGCCCTCGGGGTCACTGTGCAGACCATCGATGACCTGCACGGCCAGGGCGAGGTTCTCGTCCTCGGCGGAACCCCATGCGTACACGATCGTGTTGGCGCCTTCCTGCAGGTCGAGGTCGGCGGGGCCGATCACGACATCGTCGGTGCCGGCGAGGGTGACGTCGGCTTCGACCATGGCGGCGCCGAGGTCCATGACCTCCTCGTCGGGGTTCGCGAGGCCCTCGATGACCGGGGAGCCGTCGGCGCGGACGTCCACCTCCGGGGCGGCTGCGACGTGACGCACGGTCAGGCGAGCGTCCCCCGCCTCGGTGGCGGAGACGTCGTTGACGTAGGCGGTGAGACCAGGGGTGCCGTCCTCACCGAGGTGGGCGACAAGGGTGAGGTTCTCCCCGGCGGGGACCTCGAGGCCCTCGGCGGAGATGGCGGGTTCGGAGTCCTCGGGGGTCTCGCCGTCGGCGTAGATCTCGATGTCGTACTGGCCGGCGGGCAGGGGCATGGGGTCGGTGAGAGTTTCCGGGGCGAAGTCAGCGATGGCCTCTTCGCCATCGATGTAGACGTCGACGGTGAGGCCGGGAACGCCGTGCAGGACGGAGACGGTGGCGTCCTCTTCGGCGCTGGCCGGGGCGGCGATGCCCAGGCACAGGACGCCGCCGAAGACCAGGGCGGGGATCGTTCTGCTGGTGCGCATGATGAGCTCCTGAGGGATCCGGGGGTGGACCGGTGTCC
>JAUNUA010000289.1 GCA_030538435.1 Brachybacterium sp. | reverse complement strand
CCCGCGTCGTGACCATTTCGTGACACACGAACGACTGACCGGGTCGGACGACCGCGCCGATGGGGGGGGCGAGGCAAACCACTCGGGAGGGCAACCCTGGTGGTGTGGCAGGACATGGCGACGTGAGACACCGCGATGTCACCTCACGGCCCACGTGGCGGGCCGGTAGGCGCGGCGCACCCCTCCTCACAGGGTGCGCCGCGCCGAAGGCAGGCCCCTTAGCTCTGCCCCGGACGACCCGAGCGGCCGTCCCCCGGCCACGCAGGTGGTCTGGCAAGGAACGGCCCGGTGATACGCCTCGATGTCAGCAACGCCCCTGCCAAGGCGGACATCCGATTCGGACGTCGACATCGATCCGCCGGTCGGCCCCTGCCACAGATTCGACCGTTCCGCATATCACCGGGCCCACCTGACGTCTGGTTGACGTGACCGGTGCCCTGCACCCTTCTGATCGGTCGACACCGGGCCGAATTAACCCGAGGTGCACCCGATTCGGGTAAAGGCATCGTCAAGAACGTGCACGGCGCAGGGCATCTCCCTTGGCCTCGGCGGCCTCACGCAGGGAGTCCTGGAAGGCCTCCATGCGGCGACGGATTTCGGTGTCGTCGTCGGCAGTTCCCGCCCCCAGGATGCGGGCGGCGAGCAGGCCGGCGTTGCGGGCGCCACCGATGGAGACCGTCGCGACCGGCACCCCAGCGGGCATCTGCACGATGGACAGCAGCGAATCCATCCCGTCGAGGTACGCCAGCGGCACGGGCACCCCGATGACGGGCAACGGCGTCACCGACGCGAGCATCCCCGGCAAGTGCGCCGCACCCCCGGCGCCCGCGATGATGACGCGCAGTCCACGGCCCGCCGCCTGCTGCCCGTACTCGATCATCGCCGTCGGCATGCGGTGCGCCGACACGACATCGGCCTCGTAGGAAATGCCCAGCTCGTCGAGCGCGAGCGCTGCCTGTTCCATGACCGGCCAGTCACTATCGCTGCCCATGACGATGCCGACCTGCGTGTGCTCACTCATGGGGCCATCTTGCCGTGACGACCGCCGGTCAGCCCGCCCGCCCACCGTCGGTCATGGAATCAGCTGCCCCCGTTGGTCGAGCGAGCGCAGCGAGTGTCTCGAGACCACCGGATCCGTGATCTGTGACGTCACCATGGTCTCGAGACGTCGCTCCGCTCCTCCTCCTTGGATCGAGGAGGGAGCGAAGCGACCGTCGCGAGATCGACCAACGGGGACAGGCGACCACCCCACCGCCGTTGGTCGAGCGAAGCGACCGTCGCGAGATCGACCAACGGCGGGGGTGCGGCTCTTCGCCGCTGGCCAGTCACTCGCGGACGGTGCCTCGCAGGTAACCCGCCGCGTGTTGGGCTCGTTCGCGCAGGGCGGGGAGGTCGTCGCCGCAGACGGTGACGTGACCGATCTTGCGGCCTGGCAGCACCTCCTTGCCGTAGAGGTGCATCTTGAGGCCGGGGTCGCGGGCGAACAGGTGCCGATAGGTCGTGTACAGCTCGGCGTCCTCCGGACGGTCGCCACCGAGCACGTTGCCCATGACCGTCCACGGAGCACGCGCGGTCGGGTCACCGAGCGGGAGGTCGAGTACCGCCCGCAAGTGCTGCTCGAACTGGCTGGTCACGGCACCGTCGATGGTCCAGTGGCCGCTGTTGTGGGGGCGCATCGCGAGCTCGTTGACGACGTATCCCGGCCGGTCGCCCGCCACCTCGAAGACCTCGACGGCCATCACACCCGTGACGTCGAGGTCACCCGCGATCCGCAAGGCGGCCTCGGTGATCTCTGCGGCCAGGTCGTCATCGAGGTCGGGCGCGGGGGCGATGACCTCGGTGCAGATGCCGCCGGTCTGCACGGTCTCGACCACCGGCCACGCGGCCGCCTGCCCCGACGGACTCCTGGCGATGAGGACCGACAGTTCGCGAGTGAACGCCACTTTCTCCTCGGCGAGCAACCCGTCTGTGGCGCGCTCGAACCAGTCGCTCGCCTCCTCCGCGGAGTCGACGATGCGGACCCCCGTGCCGTCGTACCCGCCGCGCGGGGTCTTGAGGACGACCGGAAACCCGCCGACGTCATCCGCGAACGCCTGCAGGTCCTCGGTGGACTCGACCCGCGCCCACCGGGGGCAGCGCACCCCGAGAGCGGTGAGCCGCTCGCGCATGACGAGCTTGTCCTGCGCGTGCCGCAGCGCCTCACGACCCGGCAACACGACCACCCCGTCGGCCTCCAGCGCCGCGAGGACGGTCTCGGGCACGTGCTCGTGGTCGAAGGTGACGACGTCACAGTGCTGCGCGAACGCGCGCACCGCCTCCACGTCGTCGTGGGCGCCCACCGGCGACCCAGGCACGACGAGCGCCGCCGACGCCTCGGCCGACTCCGCGAGCACCGCCAACGAGATCGACAACCCCACCGCCGGCGGCTGACACATGCGGGCCAACTGCCCCCCGCCGATGATGCCGACGACCGGGAACCCACCCGGATGCCTGCTGACCTGTGCCATCTCGTGCCCCTTTCGACGGCAGCACACTAGCCCCGCATCCCAGGAGACCGCTGAACGGTCCCATCAGCCCGCCGGGTCGACTCGCCCGGGAGACAAGAAAACAGATGAGGATGCAGGGACGTGGGGGTGATCACCCCCGGTTGGCTGCATCCTTGCCTGCATCCTTGGGTGCGTTACCCCGGTGTTCTTCCCGTCGGGGCGATGGTCTCGAGACGCTTCGCTCCTCGACCAACCGGGGGGGCGGGCGATGGTCTCGAGA
>JAUNUA010000288.1 GCA_030538435.1 Brachybacterium sp. | reverse complement strand
CTCCCACCCCCTGGTCAACCTCCAAGAGATCGCGCCGCGGCTCGACCATGCCGCCCTGGTGGTATGTGCCGACGCGATTGTCGGCCGGTGGTGTCCCGACATCCGATACACGCTGGAGGATCTTCGTCGGGATGTGGCGCGGCTGACCGGGAAGGGGGCAGCGCGGGTGAGGGCTGCCGCTCGCGATGCAGTCGCCGATTCCTGGTCGCCGATGGAGACCCGGGTCCGTCTTCTGCTGATCTCACAGGGATTCCCCGTGCCGGTCTGCAACTCGCGCATCGTGGATCCGGACACCGGACAATGGTTCTACCTCGACCTCGCCTATCCCACCTGGCGCATCGCGATCGAGTACGACAGCGAGGACCATCGGCTGGATCGTGGCCGGTGGCAACGGGACCTGCACAAGAACCACGTCCTGCACTCCCAGGGGTGGGTCGTGCTGCGCATCAGCATTGCCGACATCATCAACCCGGCGAGATTCCTCACCCGGTTAAAGGCTGCGATCTCTCGTGCCGAGAGGCCCGAGTGAGGTCGAGATGCCCGCAGGTCACCCCAGCCGGCTGCCGATCGCGCCCCTCAACACTCCGCGTGGGGCTGGTTTTGTACCATCACGTGGAACAAAACCAGCCCCACGCGAGGGGAGAAAACCCCAGCACGGATCAGCTGTTGGGGTCCTCCTTCAGCCAGCGGTCCCACTTGTCGCGCTTGTGCTCGGCGTCGACGATGCGCACGGTGCCGGACTGCGCGCGCATGACGATCGACTCAGTGAAGATGCGGTTGCGGCCGAAGCGCACACCCCGCAGCAGGTCACCGTTGGTGATGCCGGTCGCCGCGAAGTAGCAGTTGTCGGTGGTCACCAGCTGATCCGTGGACAGGACCGCGTCGAGGTCGAGCCCCGCGTCCAAGGCCTTCTGCTTCTCATCGTCATCGGTGGGGGCAAGGCGCCCCTGGATGACACCGCCGGTGGCCTTGATGGCGCAGGCAGCGACGATGCCTTCCGGCGTGCCGCCGATACCCATCATCATGTCCACACCCGTGGAGGGGCGGGCAGCGGCGATCGCGCCGGCCACGTCGCCGTCCATGATGAACTTGACGCGCGCGCCGGCCGCCCGCACCTCGGAGACGAGCTTCTCGTGGCGGGTGCGGTCCAGGATGCACACGGTGACCTCACCGACCGGCTTCTTCAGGGCCTTGGCGACCGCACGGACGTTCGCCTTCACGCTCGCCTCGAGGTCCACGACGTCCGCGGCATCCGGCCCCACCACCAGCTTGTCCATGTAGAACACCGCGGACGGGTCGAACATCGTGCCGCGCTCGGCGACGGCGAACACTGCCAGCGCGTTGTCGTACCCCATCGCGGTCAGGCGGGTGCCGTCGATCGGGTCGACAGCGACGTCCACCTCTGCGCCGGTGCCGTCGCCGACCTCCTCCCCGTTGAACAGCATCGGGGCTTCGTCCTTCTCCCCTTCGCCGATCACCACGGTGCCGTTCATGCGGACGGTGTCCATGAAGGTGCGCATCGCATCGACGGCGGCGCCATCGGCCTTGTTCTTGTCGCCCGCGCCGACCCAGCGGCTGCCGGCGATCGCGGCAGCCTCGGTGACCCGCACCAGCTCCAGCGCGAGGTTGCGGTCAGGGGTGCCGGACTCGGCATCGGATGCGGGGGTGTGCTCGGTCATCGTTCGCTCCCTTGGTGGTGGACAGCCGCCGCGCCGACCCCGTCCGGGACGAGCCGGTGGGCGCATCACCACAAGTCTAGGAGTCCACCTCACCGGTGCGTCCGGCATTGGTCCGATAGCCTCCGGGTCCTCGGGTCCATCCAGGTATCCGGACCCACCCGGGTCCCGACGACAACGCCCGACGTGCACAGGAGGTTCCATGCCGACGGATCAGGCGGCCCGCGACGTCGCCCGCCGCGAGGCACCGACCATCCCCACGGGACCGCAGCGCGTTATGCACGGCGCCGTCGGTCTGCTGGCCCTCGCCGGCCTCGTCGCGCAGCTGGTGCTGAACATCCGCTCCTCCCTGGCAGGTGGCGACGGCGCAGAGGACCTCGCGACAACCCTCGTCCGGTTCTTCTCCTACTTCACGATTCTCTCCAACGCCCTGGTGGCTGTCTCCGCGATCGCCATCGCCCGTGGACGGCCGCTGGGGACGGTGCTGCGGGTGGCGCGTCTGGACGGCGTGGTCGCGATCGTCATCACCGCGGTCGTGCACTGGTTCCTCCTGCGCCCGACTGCCACCGCCACCGGTTTCGCCTCGGTCGTGGACGTGGTGCTCCACATTGCGGTGCCCGCCCTCGCGGTACTGGCCTGGCTGCTCGGTCCGCGCGGTGACGTGGGTGGACGAGACGTGGGTTTCGCGATGCTGTTCCCGACGCTGTATGCCGCATGGATCTTCGCGTTCGGCGCCGCAACCGGGTGGTACCCCTACCCCTTCGTCGACGTCCCCGAGGTCGGGTACGGCGGAGCGCTGACCATGGCGGCGGTCATCTTCGGTGTGTTCGCGCTTCTCCTGCTGGCCGCGTGGGCCCTGGACGTTCTGGGTCGCCACCTGCGCACGACCCCGCCGTCACGCCCAAGACCTCGCGCGGACCTCCACGGAGGCCCACAATGACAGGGCGTGCCGCCTCGCCGGCCACACCACGCTGCATCCCGTGTCCTGCCGGGAGACGATGCGACGTCCCTGACCGAAGGAGCCTCCGATGACCGACCACCCCACCGACCCGCAACGCCATGACGCTGCGGGAGGGGCGAGCCCCGCCGGGA
>JAUNUA010000287.1 GCA_030538435.1 Brachybacterium sp. | reverse complement strand
GGGAGCACGTCGACCTGATCCCCGGGGCCGAGCTCCTGGTCGCGGTCGCGACTGGCCACAGCGTTCACCAGGAGGCTGGAGCGCTCGAGCACCCTGGCCCCCTCATCGTCGGTGTGCTCGGCAAGCGAGGCCAGCAGCTCCCGCACCGTCCCCGCGGGCACGCTCATGCGATCGCCGCCGAGGGCCGCTGCGGCCGCTGCGAACAGGCGCACCTCGATCAGCGGTGCCAGCTCGGCGCCGTCGGGGGGTGTCGCGTCGTGTCCGCTCATCGGGTCCCTGCCGTCTCGTCCTCGTCTCATCGTCCCCGTCGGTCCCAGTGATCGCGCCGGGGTGTGCCGCGTCCTCGGGACTCAGCCGCCGATCGCGCTCATCGGGCGCTCCGGTGGACGGAAGCCCGCCCGGTCCATGCCGTGCCCGGCGGCCTTGCCCCACTGGGCGGCCCGCCAGATGTCAGCGATCTCCTCGTTGGAGGCTCCCGCGCGCATCGCGCCGAGCAGATCCGTCTCCTCGTGGGAGAACAGGCAGGTGCGCACCCGGCCTTCTGCGGTGAGTCGGGTGCGGGTGCAGTCGGCGCAGAACGGCTCGGTGACCGAGGCGATGATCCCGACCCGGCCCCGATGCCGACGTGTCGACCGCTCGGTCACCTCGAACAGTTCCGCAGGGGCCCCACCGCGTGGCTCCGCGACCGGGTCCAACCGGAACCGGTCCGCGAGGAGCTCCCGCACCGCCTGGGCGGTCACCATCGCGGAGCGATCCCAGATGTGGTCCGCATCCAAAGGCATCTGCTCGATCACCCGCAGCTGCAGGTCGCGGTCCAGGCACCAGTCCACCAGGTCCGGCAGCTCGTGGTCGTTCACGCCCGGAAGCAGCACGGCGTTGATCTTGATGGGGTCGAGGCCGGCGCGGCGCGCCCCGTCGATCCCCTCCAGGACCCGATGCAGCAGCGGGCGGCGGGTGATCACCTCGAATGTCTCGGCGACCACGGAGTCCAGCGACACGTTGATCCGGTCCAGACCCGCGTCCGCGAGACCCTGCGCGCGCACCTCCAGACCGATCGCGTTGGTGGTCAGCGAGATGTCCGGGCGGGGTTCGAGAGCGGCGACGCCCGCGATGATCTCTGGCAGGTCCGGGCGGGTGAGGGGCTCCCCGCCGGTGAAGCGGACCGTGCGCACCCCCAGCTGCTCCACGCCGATCCGCACCATCCGCACCGCCTCCTCGGTGGACAGCACCTGATCCTTCCCCAGGAAGGTGAGGCCGGAGGCGGGCATGCAGTAGGTGCAGCGCAGGTTGCAGAAATCGGTGAGGGAAACCCGCAAGTCATCGGCCGCCCGCCCGAAACGATCCAGCAGGCCCGGTGCGTCCGGGCGGTCGGAGACGTCCGGCAGCTCGGGCGCCGTCGGGTCGGTGCGGCGCGGCCGGGGGATCCCCAGCGAGATGGTGCGCGAGGCCATCGGCTCCCTCCTCCCGGTATGTCGGACGGTCGATCCAGGATAGGCGGTGCACCGGGGGATACTGGGAGCCGCCTCGGCTCCGTGAGAGCCGGGGCACCCCGATGACTGCAGCGACCCCGGGACGATGAGGAGGAGGCCAGCCGATGCCGACGACCGCGCACCCTCACAGTGACCGGATTCCGCTCGAGGACCATGTCGCTGACGCCACCGCGCTGCTCGCCGCCGTGCGCCGCAGCGACCGCACTCCTCTGCACCCGCAGCTGGTGGGACGGATCGCGGCCGCCGAGCGACGCGCCCGCGTCGACGTTCCCGCGGTCGACAACTCCCAGATGGACGGCTTCGCCGTGCGCGCAGCGGACCTCGAGACGGCCCGCGCGAGCGCAGAGCCCGCGCCGGTGACGCTGCCGCTCGGCGAGATGATCGCCGCCGGGGACGCGCCCTCCACTCTCCCCGCCGGCACGGCCCGTCCGATCATGACCGGCGCCCCCGTCCCGGTCGGCGCCGACCTCGTCGTCCCCGTCGAGGAGTCGAGCATCGGGGCGTTCGGGACCGGGCGCGCCGATGACGGGGAGGCGCAGTCCACCATCACCCTCACCCCCCGGGACGGAGCGCCGGGCCGGTATGTCCGGCCCGCGGGCTCGGACACCCGCGCCGGGGACACCGTGCTGCGTCCCGGCGACACCCTGACCCCTGCCCGCCTCGCCCATCTCGCCGCCTGCGGCATCACCGAGGTGGAGGTCGAGGAGAGGCTGCGCACCGTGGTCCTGTCCACCGGCTCGGAGGTCACCGACCCGGGTGGTGCTGCAGCGCCCGGCACGGCGTACGACGCCAACGGCCCGGGGCTTGCCGCGGCGCTGATCGCCGCCGGGGCCGACGTGATCGCCGTCGACCGGGTGCCCGATGACCCGGACGTCCTGCTGCAGGCGCTCGAGCGTCACGCGGCCGAGGGCGCGGAGCTCCTCGTCACCAGCGGCGGCGTGAGCGCCGGGGCCGTCGAGGTGGTGCGCCTTGCCGCGGAGAGGGAGCCGGTGCGGCTCAGCTTCGTGAAGGTCGCGATGCAGCCCGGGGGGCCGCAGGCGATCGGCACCTTCACCGCATCGGGTGGGCAGCGCCTCGCCTGGCTGGCCTTTCCCGGGAACCCCGTGTCCGCGCTGCTGAGCGCCGAGCTCATCGCGAGGCCCGCCCTCGGCGCACCTCCCCGTCGGCGTTTGCGCCTGCCCGTCCGCCTGGCGACCGCCTCGGACGCTGACGACGCGTCGGAGAGTTCCCAGAGCTCACAGAGCTCGCCTGTTGGCCTCGCCCAGTACCGTCGGGCGCGGTTGCTGCC
>JAUNUA010000286.1 GCA_030538435.1 Brachybacterium sp. | reverse complement strand
CGTCATCGCCGCGTCCGAGGAGGTCGGCATGGCCGACCCCACGGCGCTGCAGACCGCGGTCGCCGCCCTGCACGCCGTGGCCCAGATCGGCATGCCGGAGGCGCGGATCATCCTGGCCCAGGCCGTCGTGCACATCGCCGTGGCACCCAAGTCCAACGCCTCCTACGCCGCGATCAACGCCGCGATCGCCGACGTCCGCGCGGGCAAGGGCGGGGCGGTCCCGGCGCACCTGCGCGGCTCGGGCTATGCGGGAGCCGAGCGCCTGGGCCACGGGAAGGGCTACCGCTACAGCCACGACGAGGCATCCGGCGTCGGGCCGCAGCAGTTCCTGCCCGATGACCTCCTCCGGGCCGACGTCGACTACTACCACCCCACCGGTCGCGGGTGGGAGGAACGGATCCTGGACCGGTGGGCCGAGCTGCGCCGGATCATCCGGGGCAGGCGGGCCACCAGCGGAGGCGACTGAGGGCCGTCGGCACCTGACGGCATACCGGCAAGGCGGTCGCGGCGGGGCCGGTAGAGTTGACCAGTCCGTCCGCCCCGCTGAGGAGACCATGGAAACCGCCGAGATCCGCCGCCGTTGGCTGTCCTTCTTCGAGAGCAAGGACCACGCGGTGGTGCCCAGCGCCCCGCTCGTCCACGAGGACCCCAACCTGCTCTTCGTGAACGCCGGCATGGTGCCCTTCAAGCCCTACTTCCTGGGCCAGGAGACACCACCGTGGCAGCGGGCCACCAGCGTGCAGAAGTGCGTGCGCACCCTCGACATCGAGGAGGTCGGCAAGACCACGCGGCACGGCACCTTCTTCCAGATGAACGGCAACTTCTCCTTCGGCGACTACTTCAAGGCCGGAGCCATCGAGCAGGCCTGGGAACTGGTCACCGGCTCCCAGGACCGTGGCGGGCTGGGCTTCGACCCCGACACGATCTGGGTCACCGTGCTCGGTCCGGGCATCCTGCCGCACCTGCCCGACGGTGACGAGGAGGCGGCCGGGCTGTGGCGAGAGATCGCCGGACTGCCCGACGAGCGGATTCAGCGGCGCGGTGCCGACGACAACTACTGGAACATGGGCGTGCCGGGTCCGGGCGGTCCGTGCAGCGAGATCTATGTCGACCGGGGCGCCGAGTACGGCGCCGACGGCGGACCCGTGGTCGACGAGGAGCGCTTCCTGGAGATCTGGAACCTGGTCTTCATGCAGGAGGAGCTCTCTGCGGTGCGCAGCAAGGCTGACTTCGACGTCGTGGGGGAGCTGCCGAACAAGAACATCGACACCGGGATGGGCCTGGAGCGCGTGGCCTATCTGCTGCAGGGCGTGGACAACCTCTACGAGATCGATGAGGTGTATCCCGTCATCGAGCGCGCCGAGGAGTTGACCGGGCGCAGCTACGGGGACGACCCGGGCGACGACGTGCGCTTCCGTGTGGTGGCCGACCACGTGCGCTCGGGCCTGATGCTCATGGGCGACGGGGTGACGCCGGGCAACGAAGGGCGCGGCTATGTCCTGAGGCGACTGCTGCGGCGGGCGGTCCGGTCCATGCGGCTGCTCGGCCTGCACGAGGAGGCCCTGCCCGAGCTGCTGCCGGTGAGCCGGGACGTCATGATGTCCTCCTACCCGGAGCTGGAGCGCGACTGGGGCCGCATCAGCGAGACCGCCTTCGCCGAGGAGGACGCCTTCCGACGCACTCTGACCAGCGGCACGACGATTCTGGACACCGCCGTGGCCCGGGCGAAGAAGTCGGGTGCGGCCGTCCTCGGCGGCAGGGAAGCCTTCCAGCTGCACGACACCTACGGCTTCCCGATCGACCTCACCCTCGAGATGGCCGCCGAGCAGGGCGTGGCCGTGGACGAGCAGGGCTTCCGCGACCTCATGGCCGAGCAGCGCGAGCACGGCCACGGCGGATCCACCGCCTACCGTGAGGTCGCCGACCGGCTCGGTCGCGAGGTCGAGTTCACCGGCTATGCCCAGATGTCCGGCGAGGCCTCGGTCGTCGCGGTCCTCGCGGGCGGCCAGGCCCAGGAGCGGCTCGCCGTCTCCCCCGGCGATGTCGAGCAGGGCGGGACCGAGGTCGAGCTCGTGCTGGACAGCACCCCCTTCTACGCCGAGGCCGGCGGCCAGCTCGCCGACCATGGCACCATTCGGTTGGCCGGCGGAGCCCTGGTCGACGTCACCGACGTCCAGCGACCCATCCCCGGACTGGTCGTGCATCGAGGGCGCCTGGTGGAGGGCGAGGTCGCGGTCGGGGAGAGCGCCTCCACCGCCATCGACACGCTTCGACGGGCGTCGGTCTCCCGGGCCCACACCGCCACCCACCTGGTGCACAAGGTCCTGCGGGAGACCCTCGGCGACACGGCCACCCAGGCCGGCTCGGAGAATGCGCCCGGCCGTCTGCGCTTCGACTTCAAGGCCGGACGGGGCCTGTCCCCGGACGAGCTGATCGCCGTCGAGGCGCGGATCAACGAGCGGCTCATGGACGACCTGGAGGTGACCGCCGAGCAGATGAGCCTCGCCGAGGCGCGCGAGATGGGCGCCATGGCGCTCTTCGGCGAGCGCTACCCGGACGTCGTGCGGGTCGTCTCCGTCGGCGGTCCCTGGAGCCTCGAACTGTGCGGTGGGACCCACGTGCTCAACTCCGCCCAGCTGTCCTTGGTCAAAATCATGGGGGAGTCCTCGATCGGCTCGGGCGTGCGGCGGGTCGAGGCCCTGGTGGGGGCCGACGCCTACCAGCACCTGGCCCGGGAGAATGTCATCGTCAACCAGCTCACCGACACCCTCAAGGTGCGTCCCGATGAGCTGCCTGAGCGGATCG
>JAUNUA010000285.1 GCA_030538435.1 Brachybacterium sp. | reverse complement strand
CAGGCGATACACCGAGACGTGGCTGCGGGACTCCGCGGTGAACGGGGAGCGGTCGAACCCGGCGTAGCGCTCCTCGAGGCGGAACCCCGCGATCTGCGCCATCAGGTCCAGTTCTGCCGGCCAGATGTAGCGGTGGGGCGTGCGATCGATGCGCGCCTCCCGGCTGCCGTCGATCACCGGGTCGAAGCGCACATGGTGGGAGATCACCCGCTGGTGCAGCAGGTCGTAGGTGTCGATGAGCAGGTAGTCGTTCTCGGCGACCTCCAGGGTGCCGCCGTGACCGGGGGCGAGGGCCCGCAGCTGCGGCACCCACAGCTCGATCACGAAGCAGCCACCGGGAGCGAGGTGCCGGGCGGCGTTGCGGAAGCACTCCACCTGCTCCTCCTGGGTGAGGAGGTTCGCGATGGTGTTGAACACCAGGTACGCGAGGGAGAATCCCTCTCCCGCGCTCGCGGTCGTCATGTCCCCGTGGACGACGGGCACGGTGGTCTCGTCGGCCGTGCCGCGCAGCCGGGCGATCATCGGCTCGGACAGCTCGATCCCGGCCACCTCCACCCCGGCTTCGCGCAGGGGGATGGCGATCCGGCCGGTGCCGATCGCGAACTCGACGGCTCGGCCTCCCGCGGCAAGCTCGGAGAGCAGCGCGACCGTCGGCTCCAGCACCTCGGGGGCGAAGGCCCCCTCCCCCGGCGTGTCGTACGCGGCGGCAGCGTCCTCATCCCACAGGCGCGACTGATCGATCATCGCGCCGTGCTCATCCCTCGTCGTTCTCGTACGCCGCTGAGCGCTCCTGCACGGCGCGCAGGCGCGCCAGGTCGAGCTTTCTCCCGCGCGCAAAGTCCACGATCCCGTTCTTCTCCTGGAACACGTCGGTCATCTGGGTGTAGCAGTAACCGAACATCAGCGGGTCCTCCAGCAGCACCCGGGTGAGTCCCTCGAACCGTGAGTAGAGCTCATCCTCGGAGCGCACCCGCTCCCCGTATCCCCAGGATTCGGCGGCATTGTTGCCGGCACGATCGGCCTCGGCGGCGCGGCGGGCCTCCTCCTCGTTCCACCAGATCCCGCCGTACTCGGAGACGAAGTACGGCTGCCCGGCGTACTCCAGCGAGAACGACCCGTCGGCGAACGGCATGTCGTCGGGCGCCAGCTCCCGGCGGTTCACGAACGGGGCGCCGTTCGCGAGGCCCGACTGCTCGGTGCGGAACGCCTCGATGTCCTGCTCGTAGGAGTGGGAGTCGTAGACGTCGGCGCCCCGCACCCGGTGGGAGTAGCCGGAGGCGTCCAGCACCGGCCGCGACGGGTCGGCGAGCTTGGTGGCGTCGTACATCGCCTGGGTGACGTCGTCCAGCTGGGTGAGACGGTCATGGAGGACCTGGTGGGTCTCGTTCAGCGGGCACCAGCCGATGATCGCGGGGTGGTTGATGTCGCGGGCCACGGCCTGCACCCATTCGGCCACGAAGGAGGCGGTGGGCTGCTGGTTGTGGCCCATCGGCCCGTGGCCGGAGGCACCCCAGTCGCCGAACTCGCCCCAGGTGAGGTACCCGTAGAGGTCGGCCCAGAACAGCATTCGCTGCTCGAACACCTTCTGGTGCAGCCGTGCCCCGTTGAACCCGGCCTCCAGGGCCAGGCGAATGTCCGTGGTCATCGCCTCGTCCGTGGGGGAGGTCATGAAGGTCTTCTCCCAGTACCCCTGGTCCAGCACCAGGCGCTGGAAGATCTTCCGGCCATTGATCCGGAATTCGTGGGCGTTGAGGGTCGTGGAGCGGATTCCCGCGTACGAGCGCACCTCGTCGAGCACGGCGTCGCCCGCATCCAGCAGGCGCACGGAGAGGGCGTACAGTTCCGGCTCCCCCGGTCCCCACACTCGCAGGTGCTCGTCGGGGATCACCAGCTGCAGGTGCGGGGCGAGGTCGAGGTCGGCGCGGACCTCGGCGCGTGCCACCTCCTCGCCCCCGGGGACGCTCGCGACCACCTCGAGGCGGGTGCCGGACCTCGCGCGCGACAGCGGCACGTCGATCGCGAAGGACCCGGAGGCGAGCGACGGGATGATGCGCAGCGAGCGGATCTCATCGGCCGGGACGCCCTCGAGCCACACGGACTGCCAGATGCCGGTGGTGCGGTGGTAGCTGGCGTGGGTGGCGTGGAACCAGGTGGACTGCTTGCCGCGGGCCTGGGGGACATCGTGCGGGTCGCGGGCGCGGACGATGATGGTGAGCTCCGCACCGGGGCCCACGTCCTCGAGGGTGGAGAGGTCGGCGGAGAACGGGGTGAAACCGCCGCGGTGTCGCGCCACCTCCGTGCCGTTGACCCACACGGTGGCCTCGTGGTCGACGGCCTCGAATCGCAGGATGGGGCGCAGGCCCTCCCAGTCGGCGGGCACGGTGACGGTGCGGCGGTACCAGACGGCGTCGAGGAAGTCGCGGTTCCCGATCCCGGAGGCGGCGGTCTCCGGGGCGAAGGGCACCAGGATCTGCGAGTCCAGCTCGCGGTCCAGGATGCCGCGCTCACGACCGGAGTCGCCCTGGTCGATCTCGAACTGCCAGGTGCCGTTGAGGCTCAGCCAGGTGGGCCGATGGAACTGGGGCCGCGGGTGCTCGGGCCGCGGCACGTCCTTCGCTGCCGACAGCGGCGCGTCCAGGTGTTCCGCGAGCGTGTCGGCGCGCGCGAACAGTGCGCTGAGGGGCTCGGGCAGGTCGGCGGGGGTGGCGGTCAGGCTCACGGGGGCTCCTCGGGTCGCGGATCGGCACCGATCGGATGACGCGTCCAGTCAAACGCAGACGCACGGCGATTTCAACGTGAGAACCGG
>JAUNUA010000015.1 GCA_030538435.1 Brachybacterium sp. | reverse complement strand
GAGCACCGTGACCGACCCCCACTTCCCCGACCTGCATCGCGTCCACCGTGCGGGGTGGATCAACGACCCCAACGGCATCATGCGCATCGGTGATCGGTGGCATGTGTTCTTCCAGTACAACCCGCATTCCGCGCGCCACGACAGGATCCGCTGGGGCCACGTCTCCTCACCGGACCTCGTGTCCTGGCGGGAGGAGCCGATGGGCCCGCAGCCCCGCGACGGGGAGGCCGACGCCGACGGCTGCTGGAGCGGGGTCGGCCTGGTCGAGGACGGCGTGCCGACCGTTGTCTACTCCGGTGTCGACGGCATCGAGAACCACCGGTCCCGTGTGGTCGTGCAGCGCTCCCACGACGGCGGCGCGACCTGGCAGCCCTCCCCGGGCGTCGCAGCCGACATCCCCGCCGAGCCGGACCTCGACGGGATACGCGATCCCTTCCTGTTCGAGGCCGCGGGCCGCAAGCTCGCCCTGCAGGGCGCCGGTCTGCGCCGCCAGGACGGGACCCTGGTGCCGGCGGTCCTCGTCTTCGACCGCAGCGACCTCGACCAGTGGCGGTACCTCGGCCCCCTGCTGACCGGGGACGACGCCCGCGCGGCCCACCTCGCACCCGCCGACCTGTGGGAGTGCCCGCAGCTGGTGCGCATCGGAGGGCGCTGGGTCCTGATCCTGTCGCGCTGGGCCGCGATCGGTGGCCCCGACGGGGGGAACGCCCTGAACGGCGTTGCCTACCTTGTCGGAGACCTCGACGCGGATGCCGAGGTCCCGACCTTCCACCCGACCGCCGGAGGGCCCGCAGATCTCGGCCCCGACTTCTACGCCCCGCAGGCCGTCATCGACCGAGACCGGGTACTGCTGTGGGGCTGGTCCTGGGAGGGAAAGGCCCGCACACAGGACCAGACCGACACGCAGGCCTGGGCCGGGTGTCTGACGTTCCCCCGGGAGCTCGCGCTCACCGGCGACACCCTGGCCGCCCGGCTGCCGCGAGAGCTGAACACCCTGGTGGGGGAGCGGATCGAGCCTGTTGACGGCTCAGCGGAGGACGTGCACCTCGAGCACCCTGCACGGGCGATCACCCGGAGCGCGAACGGGGTACGCGTGACACTGCAGCACCGCGACGGCACGGAGTCGGTGCTTGCGGAGGTGACGGACGGTCCGGTGACGGTCCTCGTCGACGCGAGCATCCTCGAGGTTCTGCCGGCGGCCGATGCGCCCCGCACCGTCCGCGTCTACCCCGAGGACGGCGAGCGGCTGCGGATCACCGGAGCAGAGATCACCGCTCACCGGCTCCGGCTGCCCTGACCGGTTGGGCGTGACGCCGGGTGCGCCGACGCGAAGCCACACGTCTTCTCCCTCGCGAGGGGTCACTAGTTGTGCTCTGCCAGCGGGTTTGGCCGTGACAACTGACCTCTCGCGGCGGGCAGGAGATTCCTGTCAGTCCTCGAGCCGCGCCGGCGGGGTCGGTGCACCGTCGGGCGGTGCGATCCGCGGGTACGAGTCGGCGCCACGCACCTGCTGCCGCCCCGCGCCACCGGCCCCGCCTTCGCCACCGGCGCCACCAGCCCCGCCATCGCCAGTTGCGCCACCGACCACCGCGGCGGCCCCGGCAGCACCGGCCGACCGTGCGGGCGCCGGATCCCAGCCCCCGTCGACCACACGCACCTGCACCGCGATCGCGGCGATCAGGATGGCCAGGCCGATGGCGGCGAGGATGACCGAGCCGAGCACCACCCCGGGACGTGCCCCGTAGCCGATGAGGATGCCGAACCAGCCGAAGTCCGTGTCCCCGAAGGTCGTGTTCGCCTCGCGGAACGTGCCCAGCACCGGCAGCAGCGCCGCCGGCAGGAAGGTGATCGCGAGACCGTTCGCGAAACCGCCCGCGACGGCGCCCCGTCGGCCGCCGGTCGCGTTCCCGAACACGCCGGCCGCGCCGCCGGTGAAGAAGTGCGGGACGAGACCCGGGAGGATCAGGGCCAGGCCGAACAGCGGACCGAACACGGTTCCGAGCGCCAGCAGCCCGACGATCCCTCCGACGAAGCTGGAGATGAAGCCGATCAGCACGGCGTTCTGGGCGTAGGGGAAGACGATCGGCGCGTCGAGCGCGGGGACCGCGCCCGGCACGATCCGCTCGCCGATGCCCTGGAAGGCCGGGACCAGCTCACCGAGGATGGTGCGTACCCCGAAGAGGATCACCGCGACCGCGATGCCGAACTGCAGGCCCTGGGTGACCGCGAGCATCAGGTAGTTGCCGACGTCCGTAGCGCCACCCTCGAACGCTTGGAATGCCGTCTCCTGGCCGGCCCGTGCCAGGTACACGACGGCGATCACCAGGTACATCAGCACCATGGACAGGGCCGTCGCGACCATGGAGTCGCGCAGGAAGCGCAGCCCCTCGGGCACCGCGATGTCCTCCGTCGAGCGGCTGCGGCCCTTGGGGTCCACGAGACGGCCGACGGCACCGGCCGCGACGTACCCGGCGGTCCCGAAGTGGCCCATCGCGATGGTGTCGTCCCCGGTGATCTTGCGCATCCACGGCTGGGAGAGGGCGGGCATCGACACCATCATGATCCCCATCAGGAGCGCGCCGAGGCCCACCACCACGACTGTCGGCATCCCCGCCGACGCCATCACCACGGTGATCAGGGTGGCCATGAACAGCAGGTGGTGGCCGGTGAGGAACACGTACCGCAGCGGGGTGAAGCGGGCCAGCAGGATCGCGACGACGAAGCCGAGGATCATCAGCCAGGACACCTGAGCACCGAAGTTCTCCTGGGCGATGCCGACGATCGCCTCGTTGGTGGGGACGACGCCCTGCGCGCCGAGCGCTCCCTGGATCATCTCGCCCAGCGGGGCGAGGGAGCCGACGACGAGTCCCGCGCCGGCACCGATCAGCAGGAACCCGAGGACGGCCTTGATGGCCCCGCCGACCACCTGCCCGCCGCTCTTGCGCAGGGCGATCAGGCCGATGGCGGTGATGATGCCGATGAGGAACGCCGGGACGGAGAGGATCTCGTTGACGAGGAACTGGGCGGCGGTGAGGAGGATGTCCATCAGGGGCTCCCGGATAGTGGGGATGGGGACGCTGGGCGGGACGGGTCAGACGGCGTAGCGGCGACGCAGCACGTCGTCGATCTCCGTGAGGGACGTGAAGTTCTCGATCACCTCGACGGGAACGCCGACGTCCCCGAGGGTCTCGGCGATCGCCCCGGAGGTGAGGATGAGGTCGCTGTCCTTCGCCTTCCCCTTGGCGGAGATGGTGTCGGTCGCCTCGACGTTCAGGTAGGGGGCCCAGCCCCAGCGGCCGAGCACCTGTTCGGTGGTGTTCTTCAGGAACAGGCTGGTGCCGAGTCCGTTGCCGCAGACCGTCAGGATCAGGTTCTTCGAGGGCACCGTGTCGCCGTGCTCGACCGGCTCCGCGGGTTCTTCCGCCCCGGCGGTTCCCGCCGGGGCGGACGCGGCGGGAGCGGCCGCCGGAGATGCGGAGCCCGATCCGCTCGACGACGCGGACCCCGGCTCGGCGGCCTCGGTGTCGTCACCGGCGAGGATGTCCAGCACCTCGTCGCGGGTGTTCGCGCTGTCCAGCCCGGAGCGCGTTGTGGGGTCGGCGAGAATCCCGGCGAGCTGAGCGAGCGCCTGCTGGTGAGCGTCGGCGTCGACCGCGGCGAGCGCCATCACCAGCGTGACCGGGTCGTTGGACTCGTGGCCGAACTCGACGGGCTCAGCGAGCCGGACGAAGGACAAGCCGGTGCGGTGCACGGATGCATCGGGCCGGGCGTGGGCGAGGGCGAAACCGGGTGTGAGCACGATGTAGGGGCCGTGCTTCTCGACGGCACCGACCATCGCGTCGGTGTAGGCCTCGGTGGTGATGTCGGTGGCGACGAGCAGGTCGCCGGCGGCGCGGATCGCGGCCCGCCAATCGGCAGCGGGGGCGTCGAGCCGGACAGCTTCGGGGGTGACCAGGTCACGGAGCGTGGACACGAGGATCTCCTGAGGGAGGCGATAGTTCTGCCACGGTAACCTCCCTCGCGCCGGGTTGTGGGGACGGAGGGCCCCATGCGGACACGTCCGGGCCGACCCTCGGCACCGACCGGGCATGGCGGGCAGGCGGGTCTCCGCCCGAGCGTCACGATCTCATCTCGTCCGGGGTGTACGACAGATCGGTGGTATTCGGCCATATCATGGGTTCCGGTGGCCGGTTCGGGTGCGTTCTCGCATCGGGGCTCGCCCGCCGACAGCTCCCGTCGCCCTCCCCGCGCCCATCCCACCCCCGAGAGGAGATGCGGTCCCCCGCCGCACGACAGCCATGTCCCAGTACTCACCCTCACCCGGTAACAACGATCCCTACGGTTCGGGCGCGCCAGGCGGTGACCCGGGCATGAGCTCCTCGGCCTACGGCGACAGCTCCACCGGCTACGGGTATGACGGGGCAGGCGGTCACCCGGGCCAGCCCGCTCCGGCGCAGCACCAGAGCGGCCCGACGGGAGGCTTCCCCTACGGCTCCGGCGCATCCGGGGCCACGGGAGGATCCGGTCCGGGATCGGGTTCCGGGAGCACTGCGGTGGGTTCGCCGACCTCCGGAGGCTCCGGCGGAAAGTTCGCTCTGTTCGGCTGCATCGGCTGCGGCGTGCTGGTCCTGCTGGCTGCCCTCGCCGTGGTTCTCGCCCTCATTCTGTGGCCCTCGGGGAGCGACACGGGAGGTGGCGGCGGGGGGACCACCGGCACCGGTGGCACGACCCCACCCGTCTCGACCACCAACCACGGCACCCGCGCCGAACCGCTCGATGCCGGTACCCCCGTCACCCTCGAGATGGACAACGGAGATCTGACCGTCACCCTCGGCGAGGTGAACTGGGACGCCGAGGACGAGGTGATGGAGGGTTCGGAGTACAACCCGGAGGCGGGCGACGGCGAGGTGTACGTGACGGTACCCGTGACGCTGCAGCTGGAGGGTGAAGGTCCGGTCAGCCCCAGCATGGCCGCGAAGATCGACTACATCGACGCAGGCGGGAACACCCACACCGAGACCTACGTCAGCGGCATCCCCGGCACCTACGACGTCGGGGACCTCTACGGCAACGCGAGCGGGGAGTACACGGTGGTCTTCCTGATGCCGGAGGACGCCGCGCAGGACGGCGTGTTCCGTGTCGAGGAGTGGGTCAACTTCGATAGTGAGCCGTATTACCTGGCGGGCTGAGAACGGCGTACAGTCAGCGCAGCGGCACCGGTGCGGGCCGCGTCGGGAGCAGTCATCCCCGGCCCCTCCTTCTTCGTCCGGGACCCTTCATGACCAGCGATGATCAGCGCTCCCCGTCCACGACATATCGGCCCTTCCGCCCGGACCGTCCCGCGATCCCGGCACCGGATCCCCGCACGGGGCTCTCCGCTCGCGCCCTGATCGCGCTGACAGCCGGGGTAAGTGCCACGGTGACCGCGATCGTGATGGTCGTGGTGATGATCGCCGGACTTGCGGTGTGGAATCTGTTGACTGCTGAGGCCTCCGGGACGTTCGCCTCGGAGGGGGACCCCGGCTCCTTCGAGTCGTTCGAGCTGATGCCCGGAACCGTCAGGGACTCCTCGGGCGGGGAGTCCGAGCACACCGGCGGCTTCGGGAACCCCGCCCACGTGGGCGAGGACCGCCTGGTGTGGGACACCTATGACGGGGGCACGCTCACCGCCACGATCTCCTCGCTGAACTGGGACGCGGACGCCCAGGTCGCGGCGGACCTCTCCCATGTGCCGCCGCCGGACGGCACGCAGTACGTCCTGGTGGAGGCCACGGTCGACTATGAGGGACCCTCGGAGTTCCTCGTCGAGGACTTCTGGATCACTGTCGAGCACGAGGTGGGCGAGTACAACGCCCGCACCGGAATCCTGCCCGCCACGGAGTCGCTGGAGGGCTGCCCGCCCCTGGAGGACGGAGACTCCTGCACCGGCTTCGACCTGATCCCCGTGCCGAGCAGTGTGATCGACCATCTGTCCCTGCGGGTGGAGACGGCGGACGGGGACCCGCTGTACGTCGAGCAGATCGGGTAGATGGGGGAGCGGTTCAGGCAGGCCCCTCGTCGGCTGAGCCCGCGCTGAATCGCTCGGTCGCGGTCCCGAGCAGCAGCGCCGCCAGCTGGTCTTCCTGCGAGCGGGCGCTGTCCCGCAGCTGCTCCAGGTGGTCACGGTCCAGGCGGGGGTCGATGCTGGTGAGCTCCAGCAGCGTCTCCCACATGCAGCGCTTCATCCGCACGATGCCGGTGAGGGTCTCCAGTTCGATCTGGGCGAAGGACTGTTCGCGGCTGCGCAGGGGGTTCAGCGGATTCAGTCGGCCGGCGACGCGGGCGGCGGCCGCAGTGGCTTCCTTGACCGAGCCCACCTGGTAGCCGAGGCCCTCGATGAGGGTGCGCAGGGTGTCGCGCTCCTCGTGGATCGTCTGCTGCATCTCCTGCAGCGTCGCGCCCACATCGGTGCCCTCCCAGGTGGAGACGGCCGCCTGGAAGGTCTGCACGCCGGAGGACGCTGCGAGGTAGTGCTCCACCAGGTAGGAGGAGTACAGGTCATGGTCCAGGTGCGTCACGAGCGCTCCTCGGGGTCGGGTCAGATAAGCGTAGTGCGGGGGAGTCGGTCAGCTGTCGACGATCTGCGAGGCGCGCTCCTCCAGGTCCCGGGCGGGGATGCCGTCCAGGACGTGCAGGGTGAAGTCCTCGGCCATGTGCTCGAAGGCGAGGATCCCGCGCACAGAGTTGCCGTGCCCGTCCAGATGCGGGGCGTAGGTCGCGATGCCGAAGGAACCGGGCAGCGCAGCGATGATCCCGCCGGCGACGCCGGACTTGCCGGGGAGGCCGACGTCGGTGACCCAGTCCCCGGCGCTGTCGTACATCCCGCAGGTCATCATCACGCTGAGGGTCTGGCGGACCGCAACCCGGGAGAAGACGTTCTTACCGGTGACGGGGTTGGTGCCGCCGTTCGCGAGGGTCCCGGCCATCACGGCCAGATCCTCGGTGGTGACGAGGGTCGCGCAGCCGTCGATGTACCCGGCGACAACGTCCTGCGGGTCGACGTCCATGGAGCCGGCAGCGCGCAGCATGTACGCGAGGGCGAGGTTCCGGTCGCTCGCGGCGACCTCCTCCGCAATGGTCTCGCTGTGGCGCTCCAGGGTGCGGCCCGCCGCGTCCTCCATGGAGGTGTGCAGGCGCTCGGTGCGCTCGAAGCGGCTCTTACCGAGCATCGCGTGAATGCGGAGGGCGCCGATGTTCACCAGCGGGTTCTTCGGTCGATTGGTGCCGGGCTCGAGGCTGATCGCGTTGAACTCCTCGCCGGTGGGCTCTTCGTCGACCCGGTCGACCACGTAGTCCTTGCCGTGCAGGTCGATCGCCGCGGCGTAGGCGAAGGACTTCGATATCGACTGGATCGGGAAGGCGTGCTTGGTGCCCACCGTCGTGACGATGCCCTCGGAGGAGCACAGGGCAACCCCGAAGTGATCGGCCCGGGCTCCGGAGAGGCGGGCGAGCGCCTCGATCTCGCCGGCGGGTTCGGTGGCCAGGATGTCTTCGCGCAGTCGCGTGAGGTAGGAGTCCAGTGCAGTCATGGGGACGACGGTAGTCGCGGGGAACGGTGGGTGGCACCTCTGGTGCCCGCGAGGCGTGCGGGTGAAGATGGACCCATGAATGACTCGCGCCCCCTCGTGCTGTTCATCTGTGTGAAAAATGGTGGGAAGTCCCAGATGGCAGCGGCCCTCGCACGCCGGGTCAGCGCCGAAGACTGGGAGGTGGCCAGTGCTGGAACCCGTCCGGGGGCGTCACTGAACTCCGAGTCGGTGGAGGCCCTGACCGAGGTCGGCGCCACCGTGGAGGGCGAGCATCCCAAGCTGATCGATGAGGCGCTCCTGCAGCGTGCTGCACGGGTGGTGGTCCTCGGCCAGGAAGCCCAGGTCAGGGAGGTTGACGGAATGGTGGGAAGCATCGAGACGTGGGAGATCGACGAGCCGTCCGAGCGGGGGATCACCGGGATGGAGCGCATGCGCCTGGTGCGGGACGATATCGCTCGCCGCGTCGACCGTCTGCACCAGGAGCTGTGCAGCCCCTGAGGGTGTGATGGTGCGGACGCCGATGGGTCAACGGCGCGTCAACGCGACTGCCCGATTTCGTCACGGCCCTTGCGGGGGGTTCCGCGGCGGGTCTTAGCGTGGCCGCCGTCCGACGCCCGGCAGATGTCCGGGGGGACGGAAGGAGCACCATCGTGTCGAAGCATCAGCCGAAGCATCGCCAGCAGTCGCAATCCCGCATGGCGCGCGGCGCCCGCCGCGCCGCGGTGACCCTCGCCGGGGGTGCCGTCGTCGCCGGCGGCGCGTTCGCTGTGTCTGTCCCCGCCCAGGCCGCGACCGGCTGGGACGAGGTCGCCCAGTGTGAGTCAGGCGGCGACTGGAGCATCAACACCGGCAACGGGTACTACGGCGGTCTGCAGTTCTCGCAATCGTCCTGGGAGGCCGTGGACGGCACGAACTACGCGCCGCGCGCGGACCTCGCGAGCAAGGACCAGCAGATCGCTGCAGGCGAGCGGCTCCTCGCGATCCAGGGTCCGGGTGCGTGGCCCACCTGCGGCACCGCCCTGAGCGGCTCCGGCGACTCCGGTGCGTCCGCCGACTCGTCGTCCGCCGACGAGCAGCAGAGTGGCTCCGGCGAATCGGAGCAGCAGAGTGACTCGGGTCAGCAGGAGCAGCAGAGCTCCGGCTCCGATGAGCAGCAGGCTGCCGAGGACCACACGCAGCAGGAGGATTCCGCGTCGCAGGATCAGGCCGAGCCGCAGGAGCAGGCCGCGCCCGAGGAGAGCGCTCAGGACACCGGCGGCACGGACCAGGGCGGCGAGGCGGAGGCCGCACCGACGACGTCCCCGCAGAACGAAACGCATGCTGGCCCCCAGGGGGCCCCGCAGTCGTCGGCACCGAGCACCAGCGCGGACGGCGTCCCCGCCGTGTCCGGCACGCTGACGGTGGACGGCATCAAGGGCCCGAAGACCGTTACCGCCCTGCAGGAGTGGCTCGGCGTCCCCCAGACCGGGGAGATGGACGAGGAGACTACCCTCGCGCTGCAGGCCTGGGTCGGCACCGAGCAGGACGGTGACATCGGCCCCGACACCGTGGCCGGTCTCCAGCACGAGATCGGCGCGCACCAGAACGGCGCCGAGGAGATCGATGAGGACACCACCGAGGTCCTGCAGGCCTTCCTGAACCTGTACTGATCCGTGTGCACGGCCGCGAGGGGGGCAATTCCCTCGCGGTTCGGCCCCGATCGTTGACGGCGGCGTGACGTCTTGCGCCGCATCCGCTGTTCGGATGCGGCGGGAGGCGTCACGCCGCTGTGGGTCAGTCTGCGCGCTCAGCCCACGCGGATCTCCGCGAGCAGCGCCGCGCCCAACCGGTCCAGGCGGGGGATCCACGACGGTGCCATCCGGCCGTCGGCGATCACTCGCCGGACGTCCTCGAGAGCTATCCAGGCATGGTCCGCGACCTCGGTCGGGTCGGGGACAACAGTGGCGTCCGGACCCACCCGCCCGAGGAAAAGGTCCAGCAGGGCCTCGCGCTCCTGGATCCTGCCGATGTGTGTGAACGCCGTGTCCGGCAGGTCGAGCCCGGTCTCCTCGCGCAGTTCGCGCCGCGCCCCGTCCCGGGCGGACTCCCCGGCAAGCGCGCTGCCACCGGGGAACTCCCACAGGTCTCCCTCCGGTTTATGGGATGCCCGCAGGGTCAGCAGCACCATGCCATCCTCCCGCAGCACGCACACCGTCGGCACCAGATGGAACGTGCCGGCCGGGAGGGGCTGGCCGCGGCGGTGCGTGCGCCCGAGCGGCACGCCGTCGGCATCGGTCAGGTCCCAGATCTCGGCCATCTCGGCCGTGCGGGTGCGCGGTACATCCATGGGCGGATCGTAACCGGCCAGCTACGGTGAACCCAGGCCGTCCCCGCGGCCGCTCCCGCTCGCGCGCACCCGAGGAGATCCGCCATGAGCACGCTCGTCGCCCTGCCCACCGAGATGCTCGTCCGCTACCGCGCCACCGACCGTGAGGAGGTGGGCTCCGCGCTCGTCGACACCCCGGCGCACCTGTCCTCGCTGGAGGAGGACATCGCGGAGAACGGCCTGGAGACACCGCTCGAGCTCGGCGTGAACGAGCACTTCGCGACGCTCGACGGGAACCACCGGCTCGCGATCGCTCGGCGGCTCGGCTTCGCGACCGTCCCGGTGCGGCTCACCGCGATCCCCGCAGAGCCGCGACCGGACCATGCGCGTGACATGAACGCCGAGGACTGGCCGCGCTTCGTCACTATGCTCGGCGGCTGAGCAGCGTCCTCTCACGGGCCCTATGCGGCCTCTAGAACAGCGTCGCGACAGCGTCGACCACCCGCAGGTCCCCATCCACGACCGGGATCAGTCGCCATTTGTCGAACACGGTGCAGGGGTGGGACATCCCCACCTCCACCAGCTCGCCGATCTCCAGCACGGAGTCTAGATCCTCCACGAATGCGTGATGGTCGGCGAGCTCGGTGATCCGTACGCCCTCCGGTTCGTACCAGGTGCCGTCAGCTCGGCGGGCCCGCAGCACGAACGGCAGGTCGATGTCGATCGGCATCTCCCGCTTTCCGGCGTTCAGCAGCGCCCGCCCGGGTTCCGGGGTGGAGGAGACCTGGGCGAACAGGGGCATCGCAGGAGTCAGGGGGTCCGCATCGGCGGTGGAGCGCAGCGGTGAGTTGCCGTCGTAGTAACGGTGGTCGTGCGTGACGTAGGCACCGGCGCGGATGATCGGCAGCACGGGCACGCTCAGTCCCTGCGCGACGACGCCGGCGAGGGCGTCGGCCGCGAGGTCCGGGAACCCCGAGCCGCCGATGGTGAGGACCACCTCGTCGAGCCCCTCGAACAGGCCCGCCTCGTCCAGGCGGCGCGCAACCTCCCCGAACGCTTCCAGCCAGGCGCTCGCATCCGCGACAGACCGCTCATCGCGCTTCTGCGGCAGCACACCCTCATACCCCTCCAGACCCTGCAGCCGCAGGTGCGGGGAGCGGTGCACCTCCTCCGCGAGCTCGAGAGCCTCGGCGACCGACCGCACACCGGTGCGACGCCCGGCGACCCCGAGCTCCACCAGCACCGGTAGCTGTGTGCCCGCCTGCGCAGAAGCCTCCTCCAGCACGGCGACACCGGCGCTGGAATCCACCAGGGATAGGCACAGCAGGTCCGGGTAGGCGGCGTGGGCGTCCGCGAGCCAGCGAGCCTGGACGGGCTGGATCACTTCATTCGCCAGCAGGATCCGCGTGACGCCGTGCTCGATCATGCTGCGCGCCTGTGCGGCGGAGGCGGCGGTGATCCCCCACGCGCCCGCGGCGAGCTGCCGGTGCCACAGCTGCGGCGCCATCGGCGTCTTCCCATGCGGCGCGTGCGCCATGCCCCGCTCCCGGCACCACGCGGCGAACCGCGCGATGTTGTGGGTGAGCGCCTCCTCGTACAGCACCGCGGAGGGCAGCCACAGGTCCTCCAGGTGCCACCCGGCCTCGCGGATCTCAGAGATCGTGATGGGGGAGCGGGGCCAGTTCCGCGCCTCGATCGGCGTGGTGAGGATCCGGTCGAGGCCGGCTGCGATCGGGGTGCTGGTCATGACGCCCACCGTTCCAGGCGCTGCGCTGCCTCGTCCATCACGGCGTCGGCCTTGCAGAACGCGAAGCGGACATGGGACCTCGCCTCCCCGGGGTCGCCGCGGTAGAAGGCGCTGCAGGGGATCGCGACCACCCCTGCCTCGTGGGCCAGGCGCTCGCAGAGGTCCTCCCCGTCGGTCTCCCCGAGCGGGGCGGCGTCGGCCACCACGAAGTACCCGGCGCGCGGCACGCTCACCCGGAAGCCTGTCCTCCGCAGCACCTCCAACAGGCCGTCGCGGCGCCGCTGGAGGTCCGCGGCGATGGCGGAGAATGCATCCTCCGGCAGTGCGAGACCCGCCGCGATCGCCGGCTGGAACGGAGCACCGGAGACGTAGGTCAACCACTGCTTCACCGCGGTGACGGCGGTGACCAGCTCTTTCGGTGCAGTGACCCAGCCGATCTTCCACCCTGTCACCGAGAACGTCTTCCCCGCGGAGCCGATGGTGATGGTGCGCTCCCACGCACCAGGAAGGGTTGCGATCGGCCGATGCCGTGCACCGTCGAACAGCAGATGCTCGTACACCTCGTCGGTGATGATCAGCGCATCGTGGGTGCGAGCACCCTCGACGACAGCCCGCAGCACGTCCTCCCCGAGAACCAGACCTGTCGGGTTGTGGGGCGTGTTCAGCAGGATGACCCGGGTGCGTTCTGTGATCGCCGCGCGGATCGCCGCGGGATCGACACCGAGCACCAAGTCCCCGTCCTCCCCGATGCTGCTGGCCAGCGGCACGGTGCGGTGCACCCCGCCGGCCAGCCCGATCACCCCGCCGTACAGATCGAAGAACGGCTCGAGGGTGAGCACCTCGTCCCCCGGCCGGATGAACGCCAACAGCGACGCCGAGAGCGCCTCCGACGCCCCGGTCGTGACCAGCACCTCGGCGTCGGGGTCGACGTCCATGCCGTACCAGCGGGCCTGGTGGGCGGCGACGGCCTCGCGCAGCTCCGGGGTGCCGGGCCCTGGCGGGTACTGGTTCCGCCCGGCGAGGATCGCCTCCGCGGCGGTACGGGCGACCACCTCCGGCGGGTCGTCGTCCGGAAAGCCCTGGCCGAGGTTCATCGCGCCGAGTCGTGTGGCGAGAGCGGACATGCGCGCGAAGATCGATGGCTGCACCGCCGACGGATCCGCGGTAGCGCTGCGGAGAAGGTTCGCGCCGCGTGCGGCATCCTGCCAGGGGCCGTCCAGGCGGGGCGGGGAGCTGGGAGGTGCCGTCATGCCGGGCAGTCTGCCAGAGACCGGTGAGGGTCTCACTCGTCCTCCGGGCCGCGGCTGGTGCGGCCCTGGGCATGCATGTCAGCCACGAACTGCAGCTGGACGCGCTGGTACACCCGAGCGATCATGAACAGCACCAGGCCCGCGACTGCACCCGCCGCCCACCCAGGGGCGACGCCGAGGCCGTCCGGTGCGCGCATCAGGAGCACGAGCACCGCGCCGCCGAGTGCCATGGTGAACAGCAGCCGGCCGGGGATCGCCCGCGCGCGGGTGCGCAGGGTGCTCCGGCCGACGACGAGGTCGATCGCAAGGATCCCGATGATCGCAAGGAGCAGGACCGTGGCGGCGGGAAGCGCCGCCGGGGCGGTGCCGCTGAGGACCAGGCCGATCGCGGAGCCCATCAGCAGACCCTGCAGGGCATGCCACGGCCACGGCATCGGCGGACGGGAGCGAGGAGCATTAGCTGATTGCTGATCTCCTCCCCCTCGCACGCTCGCGGTTCGTCGATCAGCCGAACGGACCACTGGGCTCTTCGTCAGTCGACGTCGCAACAGTGCGCATCTGCCGACGCTGGTACCAGCGGAGGTAGGCCAGGAACGCGAGGCCGACGAGGGCGCCGGCGGTGATCGCGCCGCCGGGGGTGAGCGTGGGTGCGAAGAACTGGCCGAACGGCACCGCGAGCAACAGCAGGAACGGCAGGAGGGTCGGCCAGGCGCTCTGCTCCGCGGCGGGGCCGCCGATGGTGCCGCCGAAGCGGATGTCGCTCCAGATCATGAGGGCGAACGCGCCCACGGTGAGACCCGGCGCGGCCACGAGGGTCATCCCGGGGTTCGGCGGAAGGCTGCAGGCGATGCCGACGGCAAGGCCGAGCATCCCGGCGATCAGCAGATGCCACAGCATCGGCACCTCCCGCTCGTCCGCAGTGGAACGCGCGGCGAAGCGGTCCTCGTACCGCTCAGCGGGCGCGTCGGACTGTGGGGCGGGAGAATCCTGCGAGGTCATACATCCAGGGTAGTCGCGACCGGGCAGTCGGCCTACGCGCCCTCGATCGCTGCACGCAGCTCACCGTCGGCGGCCCAATCCCCGGTGAACTGCTCGCCGTCGATCAGCACCGTCGGGATGCCCTCGACCGTTTCGCGGGCCTGCTCCTCCACCACGTCACGGATCCACTCCCGGTAGGTCCCCTCCGTGATCGCCTCCGCTGTTGACGGGTCCGTCGCCCCCACCTCCTGCGCCGCCGCCAGGAGCTCCTCATCGCTGAGGCCCGCGGTGCCGTGCTCCGCGATCGCGCCGTACAGCATGAGCTCCATGTCCCAGAACAGCTCCGGATCCTCCGCCCACACCGCCACCGCCGCGTTCGCGGCGCGCTCGGAGTACTCCCCGGAGTCCGAGCGGGAGTTCAGCGTGGGCCGCAGGTGGAACCGCACCGTCGCCTCGTCCGCCCCCGCCAACTCCCGCAGATCCTCGCTGTTCACCGCGGCGAGGTCCGCGCAGTACGAGCACAGGTAGTCCACGTACACGTCGACCACCGGGCCGCCCTCCCCGAAGGAGATGTACGGCTCGCCCTCCTGAACGCCGGGAGGCAGTGCCATCGGCGGCTCCACCACCTCCACGGTGGCGGCGGTGTCCATCTCGCCATCGGAGGACAGCAGCATGTAGGCGGTCACGGCTCCCACCACCACCATCGCCAGCGCCGACAGCACGATCAGCCCGAGCAGCACCAGCGTGCTGATCGACCATCGCTCTCGGCGCCAGCGCCCCGGAGGTGGCGCCGCCGCCGAGCCGTCCGCGACGGGTGCGGGAGGTGGTGAGGACAGGGCCACCGGATCAGTGTTCCAAGCGGCCGTGACCCTCGATCTCCGCGTGAGAGGCATCCAGCGCCCAGGTGCGGCCCGGCACGTGCACCGGCGTTGCCGCCTGCACGGTGACCTCACCGGTGTTCAGGCGCAGCAGCACCTCCTCGCCGAGCTGGTCCGCCCCTTCGAACTGGCCCCAGCGGGTCATCGACGGGACGGTCACCTGAATACCCACCAGCTCCGCCTCCAGCGCCTCGACGATGTCCTCCGCGCGGATGACGACATCGGGCAGCTGACCGAAGTGGTCGGCGTCGGCGTTCGCCAGGGCAGAGGACCGCAGCTGCGTCGCGAACAGCTCAGAGATGATCGGCTTGTGCCGTGGGTCGGCGCTGCGCCCTCGACCCACCTCACGGGTGACCTGCTCGGCGAGATCCACACTGGTCAGAGACGCATGCGAGTCCTCTGAGGCGACATCGTCGCGCTGTGCCTGCCGGGCGTCGGCATCGCTGCGCTTGTGGTCCTGGCGGGAGTCGCGGTCATCGTGCTGGGGGGCGTGGCTCATCGGGCACTTCCGTTCGCGGTCGAGGGGGGTGAGGTCACTGTGACATGAACCGGGCGCGGCGTCGAGCGGACCCGGCGCTCTACGCTGCGGCTTTCGCGCGCAGCTGCCGCTTGATGCGGGCGAGCATCCCGGCCATGCCGCGCAGGCGCAGGGGGCTGACCACCTCGGCGAGGCCCAGGCGCGCGGTCGCATCGTCGGGGACGTCCAGCACCTCCCCGACGCTGAGCCCCTCGAGTCCTTCGGCGAGGATGCCCGCGAAGCCCCGGGTGGTCGGCGCCTCGGGCGGTGCGGAGAAGAACAGGCGGGCCGGGGCATCCCGGCCTTCCCCATCGACCTCCGTCACCAGGAAGATCGGGGACTGGCATTCCGGGACCGGTTCCAGCAGCTCGGGATGCTCGGCGTAGCGCTCCGGCAGCTCCGGCAGGCCCTGGGAGAACTCCAGCAGCAGCTGCAGGCGGTCCTTGTCACCGAGGGCATGGAAGTCCTCGGCGATCTCCGCGAGGGCGGGCGGCAAGGGCTGAGCACCCGCACCCGCTGCATCGGATCCGGCGCTCATCGGGCGGGGACCTCCCCCGGCTCCTCCCCGGTGGCGATCGGCAAGCGCACCGCGTTGCCCCACTCGGTCCAGGAGCCGTCGTAGTTGCGGACGTCCTCGAAGCCCAGCAGGTAGCGCAGCGCGAACCAGGAGTGGCTGGAGCGCTCCCCGATCCGGCAGTACGCGATCACCGGTCGATCAGCGGAGAGACCCTGCTCGGTCAGGTACAGCTCCTCCAGCTCGCCGCGCGGACGGAACCGGCCGTCCACCCGCGCAGCCTTCGCCCACGGCACCGAGTGGGCACCCGGGATGTGCCCACCGCGCAGAGCGCCCTCCTGCGGGTACTCCGGCATGTGGGTGCGCTCACCGGTGTACTCGGCGGGGGAGCGCACGTCGATCAGCTGCCCACCGAGGAAGTCCAGCACGTCCTCGCGGTAGGCGCGGATCGGGGCGTCCTCACGCTCCACCACCGGGTAGTCCGACGGGGCGGGCTGCGGAGCCTCGGTCGTCATCTCGCGCCCCTCGGCCTGCCACAGGGCGCGACCACCGTCGAGCAGGCGCACATCGGGATGGCCGAACAGCTCCATCACCCACAGGGCGTAGGCCGCCCACCAGTTCGACTTGTCGCCGTAGACGACGACGGTGGTGTCGCGGTCGATGCCGCTGCGGGACATCAGCGCCGCGAAACCCTCCCCGTCGACGTAGTCGCGAGTGACGGGGTCGTTCAGGTCCAGGTGCCAGTCGATCTTCACGGCCCCGGGGATGTGGCCGGTCTCGTACAGCAGGACGTCCTCGTCGGACTCGACGACGACGAGGCCATCCGACCCGAGGTTCTCAGCCAGCCACGACGTGCTGACGAGTTTCTCCGGGTGGGCGTAGTCCTGCAGCTGGGGTGAAGGGTCGGCGGGCAGGGTCACGGAATCGCGCTCCTCGTCGGTAGATCGAAACGGCGGATCAAACGGTGGATCGATGCTGTCGTCCGGCGGACCGTGCCAGTCTCTCACCGTGCCCTGTCAGGCGGGAAGGCGCGGCCAACCACGCGGTCCCCGGGGTGAGACGGACCGCATCCCGGTGTTACCTTGAGCCTGCCCAGTCCCCGTCGTCATCGCCCCGGACGTCCGGCGGCCCCGGGAAGGAGATGACGTGAGCGCGAGCCCCCCGCGCGGCGCCCCGCAGGTCACCGCCCCCCGTCCGACGGGCCCCCGGGTCCCCGGGACCCCCACCCCCGTCGTACGCACCCGCGACCAGGGCCGCCTGGCCCGCTTCGTCGCCGGCTACGGGCGGCTGACCGTTCTGCTGATCCCCATCGGCGTCGCCATGAACTTCATCGGCGGGCAGATCGCGCAGCTGCTGAAGCTGCCGCTGTACCTCGACTCGATCGGCACCATCCTCGTCGGGGCGCTCTGCGGTGGCCTCCCCGGCGCCCTCGTCGGCCTGCTGTCGAACATCATCAACTCCATCACCGCGCCGCTGCTGCTGCCCTACGCGCTGCTGAACATCCTGTTCGGCCTGCTCGCCGGGCTGCTGTCCCGCTGGGGTGTCTTCCGCAGCCTGTGGAAGACCATCCTCGCAGCCATCCCCTACGCGCTGATCGGCGGGGGCCTCGGCGGTCTCATCACCATCTGGCTGTTCGGTGGCCTCGCCGGTGGCGGGGTTGCGATCGTGGTCGCTGCCACCCACGCCCTCGGGGTGCCGCTGAACACTGCCGTGTTCCTCTCCAGCCTGCCGCTGGACTTCCTGGACAAGGTGATCTCCGTGCTGGTGGTCTTCGTGATCCTCCAGCGCGTCCCGATCCGGCTGTACGCCAAGCTGCCGCTGGGCTGGGTGTACATGTCCCGGCGGCGCCGCCGGGACACCCTCGACGTGCCTCTCGACGACCTCGCCCTGGAGCTGTGACCCGATGACCACACCCCGAGCCGCCGACGAGCCCGCCCCTGGGCACGGCGTCGACCCCGCGTTCCTGGAGCGTCTGCGCCGCCCCCTCACCACCGGCAACGTGATTCGCGACCTGAACCCTGTCAACGCGCTGATCATCCTCGGCGCCATCGCCCTGATCGCCTTCTGCCTGCCCGGCATCCTCCCCAGCGCGCTGGCCTGCCTGCTGTACGTGCTGCTCGCGGTGCTCGCCGGCGTCGGACGCTCCTTCCTCGACCTCTACCTGAAGCTGTTCCTGGTGGTCGGCCTCATCCTGTTCGCACTGCGCGCGATCTTCCTGGACATCGGCGAGCAGTACTGGGCCTGGGGCCCCTTCGTCATCAGCCAGGGCGGGCTCGCTGAGGCCGCCCGGTTCTCCCTGCTAGTGATGGCGCTGTGCGGCGCGCTCGTGCTGTTCTTCCGCATCACCCCCATGAAGAACCTGATGATGGCGCTCGAGGCCCGCGGTGTGCGATCTCAGGTCACCTACGTGGTCCTCTCCTCCTTCCAGGCGATCCAGGACCTCGGACGGAACTCTCGGACCGTCATGGACGCCCAGCGCTCCCGCGGCATCGAGACCGACGGCGGGATCCTCACCCGCATCCGCTCCTTCGTGCCGATCCTCGCCCCCGTCTTCCTCTCTGCCATGAACCAGACCGAGGAGCGGGCCCTGGCGCTGGATGCCCGCTCGTTCAACACCTCTTCCACCCACACCCACCTGACGCGCTTGCAGAAGGTGCCCCTCGCAGAGACCGTGGTGACGGCCCTGGTGGTCGCGCTCGCCGTTGCCACCGTGCTGTGGGTGATCGTGCTGTGAGCGCGCCCCTGGTGACCCTCACCGACGTCAGCTTCTCCTACGCCTACGGGGAGCGGCCCGCCCTCTCCGACGTCACCCTGCGCATCGAGCAGGGGAAGCTCTACGGCGTGATCGGCCCGAACGGCTCCGGGAAGACCACCCTGTGCGGCGTCCTGCGCGGCGTCGTCCCCCACTTCCACCAGGGGGACCTGACCGGGGATGTGCAGATCTTCGGCGCCAGCACCTGGGACTGGGAGGCCACCGAGCTCGCCGACTCCATCGGCTACGTCTTCCAGAACCCCTTCACCCAGATCAGTGGCGTGAAGGACACCGTCTTCGAGGAGATCGCCTTCGGGCTCGAGAACCAGGGAGTTCCCCCGGACGAGATCATGGACCGGGTGCTGGACGTCATCGACCTGGTCGGCATCGCGCCGCTGGTGGAGAAGAACCCCTCGGGTCTCTCCGGTGGGCAGCGGCAGCTGGTGGCGTTCGCCGCGATCATCGCCATGGATTCCCAGCTGATCGTCATCGACGAACCCACCTCCCAGCTCGACCCGGAGACCTCGGAGAAGGTGTTCGCGATCATCGACTCCCTGCAGGAGCAGGGCCGCACGATCGTCCTCGTCGAGCATGACATCGACCTGCTCGCCCAGTACGCCGACGAGCTGATCGTCCTGCACCACGGGCGGGTGCTCGAGGCCGGCCCCACCCGCGAGGTCCTGGACTCCGAGGCGCTCGACTCTGCGGAGATCCCCCGGCCCGACGTCACCGAGCTGGCGCTCGCGCTGCGCCGCGCGGGCCACGCCGTCCCCGAGCTGCCCCTGACCCGCGAGGACGCAATCGCCCTGCTCGAGGACCGGGCCGGCCGCGTCCCGCCGACCCGCGAGGAGGACTCCGATGCCGATCGTCTGTGAGCAGGCCCGTTTCACCTACCCGGACGGCACCCTCGCCGTCGACGGCGTCGACATCACCATTCCCGACGGGGAACGCGTCGCGATCGTCGGCCAGAACGGCGCCGGCAAGACCACCACCGTGAAGCTCATGAACGGGCTGCTGAAGCCCACCTCGGGGCGCGTCCTCGTCGACGGGGAGGACATCGCGGACAAGACCACCGCGACCGTCGCCCGCACCGTCGGCTACGTCTTCCAGAACCCGGATGACCAGCTGTTCGGCGCCGACGTCCAGGGCGAGCTGGAGTACATGCCGCGGTACTTCCGGTGGGATGAGGCCCGCCGCACCGAGCGGGTGCGCCGCGCCGCGCAGATGGCCGGCATCGGCCGCTTCATGGCGCTGAACCCCGGCGACCTGCCGTTCGCGATCAAGAAGTTCGTGGCGATCGGTTCGATCCTGGTGGGGGAGTGCCGGTACCTGATCCTCGATGAGCCGACCGCTGGGCTCGACGGGCGCGGGCTGCGGCTGTTGGACCGGCTGCTGGACCAGCTGCAGGCCGAGGGCGTCGGCGTCATCACCATAAGCCACGACATGCGTTTCGTCGCCGACTCCTTCGACCGCGTCATCGCGATGGCCCAGCGGAAAGTCATCGCCGACGGCGACGTCCACGACGTGTTCGGCGACGACGACGTGCTGCAGCAGGCCCGGCTGAAGCGCCCCCAGACGGCCCAGCTCGCCCGCGACCTGGGACTCGGGAACGATGCGCTGCGCTTCGACGAGGTCCTCACGGCCCTCCAGCACAGGGCGGGCGCATGAGAACCCCGATCCTGCTGGACGTCGACACCGGCATCGACGACGCCATGGCGATCATGCTCGCCATCGCTCACCCGGGCCTCGAGGTCCGCGCGATCACCTGCGTCGACGGCAACACGACACTGGACGGGGTCGTCGCGAACACCCTGCGGGTGCTGGACCTGATGGATGCCCCCAGGATCCCCGTCGCGGCGGGCGCCCACCGGCCGCTGCTGGAGCCGAGCCGTGACGCCGCCCACGTCCACGGCAGCGACGGTCTCGGCGACCTCGGGTTCCCGCCCAGCACCCGGCCCGTGGAGACCATCCACGCGGTGGAGCTGATGCGCCGCACCCTGGAGGAGGCGGAGCGGCCACTGACACTGGTGGCGCTCGCGCCGCTGACCAACCTCGCGCTGCTGCTGCGCATGTACCCGCACGTCACCGAGCAGATCGAGCGGGTCGTGTGCATGGCCGGCAGCGCCGGGATCGGCAACGCCACCGCGGTCGCCGAGTTCAACGTGTGGCACGACCCGGAGGCCGCCCAGATCGTCCTGGACTCCGGCCTGCCGATCCTCATGTACGGGCTCGACGTGTTCGACGCGGTGGACGTCGCCGAGGAGACCGTCGATGCCCTGCGGGAGACCGAGACCCCCATCGCGCAGGCGCTCGCAGGGTTCCTGGGGCACCGCATGCTGATCCCCGACGCCGACGGGCACGCGGTAGATGGAGGCGCAGCAGACGGCATCGAGGAGGCACCCCCGGTGCCGCACCGCCCGCGGATCGGGGACGCGGGCGCCGTCGCCGCGCTCATCGCCCCGGACCTGATGGAGATCCGCCGCTACCCCGTGCAGGTGCAGACCGTGGGGATCGGCCGCGGGCAGACGATCGTGGACCGCCGCCGGCTGCTCGGTGAGGACCTCGCCCACGGGATCGCCGACCCGTGGCCGCTGGTCGACGTGGTGCTCGACGCCGACGTGGAGGCCGTCATCCATCTATTCCTGGAGACGCTCGGCTGCGACGAGGCGTTCCGCGGCTGACCCGGAGCGCCCTCCGGCGGCGGAGCG
>JAUNUA010000284.1 GCA_030538435.1 Brachybacterium sp. | reverse complement strand
CGCGAACAGTGCGCTGAGGGGCTCGGGCAGGTCGGCGGGGGTGGCGGTCGGGCTCACGGGGGCTCCTCGGGTCGCGGATCGGCACCGATCGGATGACGTGTCCAGTCAAACGCAGACGCACGGCGATTTCAACGTGAGAACCGGGGTTGTGGCGGCGCTTGCGTCGGGGCGGGTCCGCGGGCCTGCTGGTGGTCAGTGCGTGGAGTCGCGTACGACGAGGCGGTGCTCGATCACGACCTGACCACCCGCGTCGGAGGCGTCGGCGTCGAGCGCGGCGTCCAGGGCCGCCTCCACCAGGGCGTCCAGGTCCGGGGCGACGGTCGTGAGGGACGGACGGGTCCAGGCGGCCTCCTCGATGTCGTCCCAGCCGGCGACGGCGACGTCTCCGGGGACGGTGAGCGCGTGCTCGGTCAGGGCGGCGATCGCACCGATGGCCAGCAGATCGTTCCCCGCCACCACGGCATCGAACTGCACCCCGTCGGCGAGGGCGGCCGCGATCTCCCGTCGGCCCTCCTCGCGTGTCCAGTGGGCGGCGGTTCGGATCAGCGTCGGGTCCTCGGTGAGCCCGGCGAAGCGGCACGCGGCATGGAAGCCCGCGAGCCGATCGACGCCTGTCGATCGCACGGCGGTATCCGCACCGAGGAACAGCAGGCGCTGTCGTCCCTTCGTGACGAGGTGGCGGACCACGTCGACGGCGCTGCCGACGTTGTCGATCGCGACGTGGCGGGCGTTGGGCGCCGCGGGGATCGCCTCTCCCAGCAGCACGACGCGGGGTCCTCCGGTGCGGCCGAGGAGCTCCGCGGGGTCCAGGGCCGAGGGGGAAATGATGACAGCGTCGACGGGACGGGCGGTGCGGCCGCGGACATGCGCCCGCTCGGTCTCCGCGCTGCCGAGCGACACCTCGACGCTGACGGTCCGGCCCCGCTGACGGGCGGCGGTCTGCATGCGCTCGGCGAGGCGCGCGAAGTACGGGTTGGTCAGCCCCGGCACGACCAGCGCGAGAGTGTGGGTGGGCCCTCCGCGCAGTTCCCGTCCGATGTGGTTCGGGACGTATCCGAGCTCCTCGATCGCTCTCTCGACGCGGGCGCGAGTCTCCGGGCGGACGACGGGACGGTTGTTGACCACGTTGGAGACGGTCTTCCAGGAGACACCGGCGCGCTGCGCGACGTCCTTGATGCTCACCCGCGATCCCACGGGGACATCCTCGCACCCGAGCCAGCGGCACGATCCCCGCCTGGGCCAGTGATCGCGGATCAGGTCGCGGCGGGGACGTTTCCCACACCCCCGCCTCGCGCCCTCGCCTCGCGGGTTCCCTAGAGAGTAGGGTCGCTCCCGACGGTCGCCGTCGAATCTCGCCGCGACGACCTGCCGCGGGCCCGCAGAGTCCCTGGACGCACACCCCGCTCCTAGAGCGGCTGCGCCGGACCAGCCCACAGCCGCCGCGCCACCGCCGGGACAGATGCCCGGCCCGGTGGCCGATGCGCTCGGGACCCGTCGGCCGCGCCGCACTGCGGCGAACGGCGAGTCCTTGATCTGAACGGACACCCTTTCGTGACCACTCCCGGTTTCGCGCGCCTCGGCGTGCCCCAGAACCTCATCGATGCCCTCGCCCCACAGGGCATCACCACTCCCACCCCCATTCAGGCCGCCACCCTCGAGGACTCCCTCGCCGGTCGCGACGTCCTGGGCCGCGGCCGCACCGGCTCCGGCAAGACCTACGCATTCCTGATGCCGCTGGTGGCACGGCTCGCCGCCTCGGATTCCCCCCGTCGGGCCCGTCGGCCCCGCACCCTCATTCTCGCGCCCACCCGTGAGCTGGCCGCGCAGATCGGTGACTCGCTGGCGCCGCTCGCGAAAGCGGCGCGCCTGCGCACCGCTGTCGTCTTCGGCGGGGTGGGTCAGAAACCGCAGGTCGACGCGCTGAGTGCCGGTGTCGATGTGCTGATCGCCTGTCCGGGCCGGCTCCTGGACCTGATGGGCCAGGGTCATGCGGACCTCTCGGCCGTGGAGGCGACCGTGCTGGACGAGGCCGACCACATGGCCGACATGGGCTTCCTGCCGATGGTCCGGCGCATCCTCGACGCCACGCCGAAGCGCGGGCAGCGCATGCTGTTCTCCGCCACCCTCGACGAGGGGGTCGGCAAGGTCGTGAAGCAGTACCTCCACTCCCCCGTCACCCATGAGGCGGACCCGGCGACGAACACCGTCACCCGGATGGAGCACCACGTGCTCGAGGTCGACGGCGCACAGCGCTTCGAGGTGCTGCGTGACCTTGCCGCTTCCCCGGGTCGGACCATCTTGTTCACGCGCACCAAGCACGGCGCGAAGAAGCTCGCGAAGAAGCTGATGGGCAGCGGCGTCGCCGCGGTCGAGCTGCACGGGAACCTCTCGCAGGGGGCCCGTACCCGCAACCTGGAGGCGTTCGGCAACGGCACCGCGCCGACGCTGGTGTGCACCGACATCGCGGCCCGCGGCATCCACGTCGACGAGGTGGCGCTGGTGGTGCACGCCGACCCGCCGATCGAGCACAAGGCCTACCTGCACCGCAGCGGCCGGACGGCGCGCGCCGGGGAGGCCGGGACCGTCATCACCGTGCAGACGCCGGACCAGAAGAAGGACGTGCACGATCTGATGCGCAAGGCCCGGATCCGTCCGGAGATGCACGCCGGCGTCACGAAGACGAGCCCGGTGCTGCAGCGCCTGGCTCCGGGTGAGCGCACCATCGGGGCGGTGCCGGACCTCGGGCCTGCCGGCGACGAGGGGTCCGGTCGCCGTCGCGGCCAGGGTGGTCGTTCGCAGGGTGGCCGTGGCGGGGGCC
>JAUNUA010000283.1:786-2820 GCA_030538435.1 Brachybacterium sp. | reverse complement strand
GACGACGAGCGAGCCCAGACGACCGAAGGTGACACCACGACCTCGGTCGAGGCGAACCCGTATGAGCTCCCGCTCGAAGAGCGGCCGCCCCTGTTCGACCCGTGCACGGAGATCCCGGAGGAGGCACTCGAGGAGGCGGGGTTTACGCCCGAAGATAAGGATCAAAATTTCTTCATTGACGATCACGCCATGATCAATGGTTGTCAGTGGACAAATGATGACCTGATGCTTTCAGTTGCGTCCTATTGGTATTCCCTGGAAGAAATGGTGGCCAATAACGACTTCCAGCTGCAAGAACCCTTCCCCGACCAAGACAGATCCGGCCAGTTCTTTAAAGACCCAAATCGGCGCGATGGGGCGGAACTCGCGATTTTCTCAACTACAAGAGGAGTTGTGATTATTGACGGCCAGTTCGCATCTATCCTCCCGACATTTCGGGGCGAACCGACTACAGATCTCAAGGCTGCATTCATCACAACCAGCATCCCCCTAGTGAACGCCCTACCCGAGGACTTCTGAAGTGACGCTTTCACTGACATCTGAATCTGCTACCGAATGCGTCAAGGCATGCAATGAGTTCCGCAGAAAAATTGACGGTGCGCGGCGAAGCCTCGAAACCACCGGCTACGGCTACCAACAGTCAACATTCACCTCCGCCCAACAGATCTCGTCCGTCTACTCCACCCTGATGGGCACCGACCTCGGCGCGCTGCTGCAGGACTTCGCGGACCAGGCCGAGGCGATGGGCCTGCTGTTCGCCGCGTCGGGCGGTCTCATCGACGCCCAGGACGAGGCAACCGCCGCCGCGCTGGGGAAGGCGTCGGGGCCGGCGCCACAGCTTCAGTCGATGGCGATCGCCGCCGCACTCAACGCGGCACCCGTCACCGCGATGGCCGCACTCGCTCCGCGCTACGGCACGGTCGACCCCGAGGACGTCTCCGGGGCGAGCTTCGAGCAGATCCACGCCGGTACCGCGCCCCTGGACCCGGCCCCGTTCGCATCCGCGTCAGCCACCCTCACGCAGGCTTCCGAGACCCTCTCCTCCGCCGCCGACCAGCTGCAGTCAACGCTCTCGGGCATCCTCGGCGACGCCTGGCAGGGCGCGACCGCCGATGCATCCCGCGCCTCGGTCGCGGGCTTCACGGCCTCGGCCCACGACCTGTCGACGTCACTTTCCGCCATCGCGACCAAGGCGGACCGCCTGAACAACGGATTCGCCACCACCCGCTCGCTCATGGAGTTCGAGGCCGCGGGCGGCATGCGCGGTCAGGGACCCGGCCTCGAACCGGACGCCGACCTGGCCCGCCGGCACGTCAACACCATCTACAACCCGGCCGTCATGGACGGCAACCTCGCCGACGTCGACCTGCCGACCGCCTATCGCGTTGTCGCGGGCACCGCACTCTTCGAGGGCGGACGCCTCGACCTCGCACGGGCGTGGAACACGGACGGCCACTACGGCATCGCGGGCCCCGCCACGGCGGGAGCCACCGCGACCGGAGCGCAGGGCGGCGAAACGGTCGGCGCCTCGGGAGCGGCAGCGGCCGGGACCGGTGCAGGAACCGTGGCCAGCGGAGGCGCCACCTACGCCTCCGAGCAAGCCTCCGCGCACGACTCCGCCACCAGCGCCACCAGCGGCGCCGGCGCGGCGGGACCAAGTGCCACGGCAGGCACCGCCGGCGCTACGGCCGCCAGCGGCTCTCCGACCGCCGGCCCGGCCGGCGCCGCGCACGCCGCAGGTCCAGTGAACGCCACCACCACGCCAGCCGCGGCACCACTCCTCGCCGGGCCCGCGACAGGAGCTGGCGCGACCGGCGCCACGGGAGGCGCTGCCGGGGCGGGGCGCACGGGGGATCGCAACGAGCGGAGCCGCCGCGCACTCGGCGCGGCGGCGGGCGGCCTGGGCGGAGCCTCCGCACTCGGGGGCGCCGGGACATTGGCGGGCTACCAGGGCGGGACGTCCGGCGGACCGGGCTCAGCCGGTTCCGGCCCGGGTGGATCCGGCGGTGCCTTACGAGCCCCCGGCGGCGCGTT
>JAUNUA010000283.1:0-776 GCA_030538435.1 Brachybacterium sp. | reverse complement strand
CGGAGGCACCCCCGGCACGATGGCGGGGGCGGGTGCGAGCGGCGCCGGCACCAGCTCAGCAGCCGGCCGCCCCGGCGTGATGCCGATGGGAATGATGGGCGCCGCGGGCGCTGGCCAGCAGGACCGCCGCGGGCACACCCCGGCCGGCTACCTCGTCAACGCCACCAACACCTCGGAGCTTCTCGGCCCACCCCGCAAGGTGAGCCCGGCCGTGCTGGGCCGCCGGGAGCCCCAGCCCGACGGGCCGGAGAAGCCCGGCGAGTCCGACCGGAGCTGACCGGCCACCCGACCGCGGCGCGCCCAGACCCGGCCGCACAACCAGACCCGACCGCCCGGCCATCCCACCAGTCAGGCGTTCTCCTTGCGGAACACCCGCGTCCCCCACCAGAGGGCGAGGGCGAAGAGCGCGACGGCCCACACCATGCCCCACAGCAGTGTCGACCCGGCGAACGTGCCGGCGAACGACGAACGGACGGCGTCGACGATGTAGCGGAATGGCATGAAGTCCGACACACGCTGCAGCCACGCCGGCCCGAGCGTCATGGGCAGCAGGATCCCGGACAGCAGCAGCACCGGCATCATGAGCATGTTGGTCACCGGCGCCATGACGTCCTCGCTCTTCGCGGTGAGCGCCAGCGCGTTGGACGCGGCCGCACCGGCGGCGCCCACGAGCAGGGTGAGCGCGATGCCGAACACCACACCGCGCAGCGGCGCGTGCATCCCCATGACGTACCCGAGCCCGACCAGGATGAGTGCCTGCACGAACAGTTGCAGCA
>JAUNUA010000282.1 GCA_030538435.1 Brachybacterium sp. | reverse complement strand
CCTTCTGCGCCTGTCGGGAGTAGACCACCACTCACGCAGCGTCACTCACCAGTCAAGTTCCGCCGAGCCGGCCTCGACACCCTCGCGTCGCGCCTCACGGATCGACTCAGTTAGACCCGGGACAGACTCGAGGAACCGTGTCTCCTGGATCGCCCGCCAGTTCTGCTCTCCCACGGGCATTACGCTACCGCGTTGTCCAGTGATGACACCCGGCAGGGCGCTCCTGCCCGCCCTACCCCAGACCCGCGGCGAAGTGCTGGATCGCGGTGACGGCGGCCCCGCGCGCCCACTCGTCGAAGTCCTCCGGGAGGCGGCGCAGCTGCACATCGCGCTGCTCGGGCACCAGGTGCTCCCGCAGCAGGTCGTCGAAGGGGGGCGATGAGTCGTCGATCAGTCCGATCGCCTCGCCGCCCAGCATCACGGCCTCGGGGTCGAGGATCCCGACGAGCGCGGCGAGGGTGATGGCGACACCGTGCGCGACGTCCCCACCGATCTCGCGGGCCCCCTCGCGTCCCGCGCGGTGGGCGGCCAGGAGGTCCTCGAGATCCCCGTCCTCGCCGATCAGTCCCGCGTCCCGTGCCCGCTCAAGCAGCGCCGGTCCGCCCGCGATCTCGGTGATGGGGGCGGGACGCCCGTCGCGCGCGGCGGAGGGCATGGTCTCTGTCTGGCCGAGGAGGTGGCGGTGTCCTTGCAGCACCTGCCCTCCGTGGACCACCCCGACGCCGACGCCGGCGCCGATCGTCAACAGCACGAAGGATGAGTAGCGCCGACCGATCCCGAACCAGTGGACGCCCTGCAGCAGGGCGATCAGGTCATTCTCCACGGTGACCGGCCGGCCCAGCGTCGCGGTGAGCCGGGCGCCGAGCGCGACCGGCTCCGTCCAGCCGAGCATCGGGGAGGTGAGCACGGCGCCATCGGCCGCGACCTGCCCGCCGATGGACACACCGATCCCGGCCACCCCCGTGTGCGCGGCGAGGATCGCCTCCATGAGCGAGGTGATGGCCCGGACGACGTGCTCGGGGTCGCTCGACTTCAGGGGGAGGGTCAGTTCTTCGAGGGGGTTGGCGCGCAGCGTGGTGACGACCGCGAAGACCTCGCGGGAGGTGACCTTCACCCCGACGAAGCGGGCGCGGTGCTCGTCGACGTCCAGGGGTTCCTGGGGTCGGCCGCGGTCGCGGGTGACGGGCGGCAGGACCCGCAGCAGCCCGGTGTCCAGCAGCTCGCGAGTGACGCGGGTGAGGGTGGCACCGGAGAGCTGCAGCTGCGCTGCAAGCTCGGAGCGGGGCCGCGGTCCGTACCGCAGGATCCGTTCGAAGACGATCCGGGCGGTGTCGCTGCGGGAGCCGTTCAGCGCCTCGACGCCCGTGCCGGGCTCCGTGGTCGCCTCATGGGTCATGCATCTCAGCGTAGACGGCGGCGGTGCGAGGGTTATCCCGCGCGCGGTCGGCGTCGGGCCGCCCGTACACTGGTGCACCGTCCCGAGCCGTCCTGGAGGTCCTGTGCCCGGTCGTCTGTCGTCCCGCCTCACCCAGGCGCGCAAGGCCCTGTGGCACCTCCGGCACGGCGGGATCGAGCAGCTCCGGCTGTGGTGGAGCCGGCAGGAGACCCGCCGCGCGAGACCCTCCAGCACAGGGCCGGCCGACGGCGACGCGGCTCCCGCGGTCCGCAACTCCGATCTGGCACGCGACGGTTTCCCGTTCCCCGCACGGCGCGATGCCCCGGAGTACCCGGTGCGGGACCGGCACGGGCTGTACCTGCTGGACAACGCGCTCCCGTACCACTCGGGCGGGTATGCGACCCGCACCCACGGCCTGCTGACGGAGCTGGGCCGGATCGGGTGGGACGTGGATGGGGTGACACGGCTCGGCTACCCCTACGACATGCCAAAGATGGGCGATCTGCCGGACCTCCCGGCGCGGGAGACGGTCGGGGAGGTCGACTACCACCACCTGCTGACCGGTCGGCAGATCGAGAAGAAGAACCCGATGTTCGACTACACCGAGCGGTACACCGAGGCTCTGCTGCCGCTCGCCCGGGCGGAACGCCCCGCGATCCTGCACGGCGCCTCGAACCATTGGAACGGGCTCACGGCCATCAAGACCGGGCGCCTGCTCGGGATCCCCTCGGTCTACGAGGTGCGGGGGGTTATGGGAGGTAACCCGCGGCTCCCGGGACCCGGAGTGGGGCCGCAGCGACCAGTACCGGTACATCGCCCGCATGGAGGCCGACGCCGCCCGCGGCGCCGACCGCGTTCTCGCCATCACCGAGGCCCTGAAGGGCGAACTGGTGGAGCGTGGCGTCGCGGAGGACACCATCACGCTCGTCCCCAACGGCGTCGACACCGAGCGCTTCACCCCTCTCCCCCGCGACGAGGACCTCGCAGCGTCCCTCGGCGTCACGGACACGCGGGTCATCGGGTACGTGGGGACCATCGCCGACTATGAGGGGCTTGGCCTGCTGCTCGCGGCCGCGCGGGAGCTGCGCCGCACCCGGGAGGATTTCCACGTCCTCATCGTCGGGGACGGGGCAGTGCTGGAGGATCTTCGCGAACAGGTCCGGGCCGATGGTCTCACGGACGTTGTCACCTTCACCGGGCGGGTCCCCCATGAGGACGTGGAGCGCTACTACTCGATCATCGACATCACGCCGTTCCCGCGCCTGCCGCTGCCGGTGTGCGAAATGGTCTCGCCGCTCAAACCCTTCGAGGCGATGGCGATGGGCAAGGCGGTGATCGCCTCCGACGTCGCTGCTCTGGCGGAGATCGTGACCCCGGGGGGTGAACGGGCTGCTGCATGCCAAGGGCTCCGCGGAGTCCCTGCAGGAGCA
>JAUNUA010000281.1 GCA_030538435.1 Brachybacterium sp. | reverse complement strand
CTGAGCGGCCGACCACGCCTCATCCGGGAACAGCTCACCCTCGCGACGGACCAGCTCCGGCACGTCCTCGATCCGTGCCGGTCGCAGCATCCACGCGGGGTCGTCGGGAGTGTTCACCGGCCGAGGGCGCTCTTGCGGGCGGTGGGCTTCGCTGCGTCCGGGGCTCGCAGGTACAGCGGCTCGGTGCTTGAGAGGTCCTCGCCGCGGGAGGCGAGCAGCGCCGCGACCTGCAGCAGGTGGCCGGCGTCGGCGTGGGCGTGCTCCGTGGTGGGGGCGAGCAGATCGGCGTAGAGGCGGGCACCGGATCCGACAACCAGGTCGCAGCCGCTCAGCTGTGCGGCGATGTCCGCGGGAAGGTCGACCGCAGGCTCGCTGACCCGCTCGAGGGTGGCCACGGTGCCGTCGGTCGCTTGGTAGCGGGCGTGGTAGACCTCGCGACGACGAGCATCGAGCGCCACCGCGACGGTGCGGGGTGTCCCGGGCGTCGGGTCCTCGGCGAGCGCCTGGTGGGCGAGGGCATCCAGGGAGCTGACACCGACCAGCTCCAGGTCCAGCGCAGCGGCGATGGTGCGGGCGACGACCAGGCCCACCCGCAGTCCGGTGAAGGGCCCGGGGCCACGGCCGGCGACGACACGGGTGAGCTCGGTGCGGCGCACGCCGGCGTCGGCGAGGGCGCCGTCGATCGCGGTCATAAGGACCTCGTCGTGGTGGCGGGCGCGCTCGTCGGCGCGGGTGGCGAGGATCTGCAGCTCCCCGTCCTCGCCGGGTCGGCCGATGGCGACGCTCACCGCGCCGGAGGTGTCGATCCCGAGGTGCATCAGCGCTCCTCCCCCGATGTCGAGGTCAGCCCGGTGACGGCGCTGGTGAGGGCGCGCACGGCCTCCTCGTCCCAGCGGGGGCCGTCGGGGTGGACGGTCAGGGTGCGGGGCTCGTCCGGGTCGTCGGGGTCGGTTCCACTCGCGACGTGCGGACGGTCGATCTCGATCAGCAAGTGGGAGTCGGTCAGCTGCTCGACGAGGTCACGGCCCCATTCGACGACGGTCACGGCGCGGTCCAGGTCGGTGTCCAGGTCCAGGTCCTCGATGTCGCCGAGACCGCCGAGGCGGTAGGCGTCCACGTGGACCAGCTCGGGTCCGTCGCCGAGCGAAGGGTGTGCGCGGGCGATGACGAAGGTCGGGGAAGCGACGCTGCCACGCACCCGGAGGGCATCACCGATGCCCTGGGTGAAGGTGGTCTTCCCGGCGCCGAGGGGCCCGTCGAGGACGAGCAGGTCCCCGGCGCGCAGCTGCGCGGCGATGACGCGGGCGACCTCGCGGGTGCCGTCGGCATCGGTGGTGCACACCCGGATCGGTCCGCTCGGCGCAGGAGCGGTCATGCCTGGGCCTCGCGGCCCACGCGGGAGCTGACCGAGGTGAGGACCTCGTACGGGATGGTGCCGCCGGCCTCGGCCCAGTCATCAGCGGTGGGAACGCGGCCCTCGTCCAGGACCACCCCGTCGGCAGCGCCGAACAGCACCACCTCGTCGCCGGCGCGGGCGCGGGAGGCGGGGCCGAGGTCCACCACGATCTGGTCCATGCTGATCCGTCCCACCTGGGGTGCCAACTGGTCGCCGTCGTAGCCGCGCACCAGGACCCGCACCTTCCCGGAGGCGACCCGATGCAGCCCGTCGGCATACCCCATGGGCACGAGGCCGAGCCGCGTCGCCTCCGGGCAGGTGTAGGTGTGGCCGTAGCCGACGGTCTGCCCGGCGGGGACGTCCTTGACCATCGCGAGGCGGCTGGTGAGGGTCATCGCGGGTCGCAGCGCCGGGCCGCCGTCGGGCAGCGGCACCGGCGGGTAGCCGTACAGGGCGATGCCGACGCGGACGATGTCACGGTGCAGGTCCGGGCGGCTGATCGCGGCGGCCGAGTTCGCGATGTGCTGCAGGGGCAGGGGCCCGGTCTCGTCCTGGAGGATCTCGCAGCCGTGGTCGAAGGCCTCCACCTGCTGGTCGGTGAAGGGATCGTCGGGGTCGTCGGCCGCGGCGAGGTGGGTCCAGGCGCCGACCAGGCGCACATGGTCCTCCTCGCGCAGGTACCGGCCCATCTCACCGATCTCGGAGCGTTCGATGCCGCCGCGACCCATGCCGGTGTCGATCTTCAGGTGGACGCGGGCGCGCCGGTCGACGGCACGGGAGGCGTCGGTGACCAGGCGCAGCATGCGCAGGCTCCCGACGGACACGTCGACGCCGGCGGCGACGACGTGCGGGAGGACCTCCGCGGCGGTCTCCGGCTCGTACAGCCAGGTGAGGATCGGCACGTCGAGGCCCGCGCGGCTGAGCGCCAGGGCCGAGGCGGGGTGGGCGACGCCGAGCCAGGTGGCGCCTCCGGCGAGCGCCGCCCGGGCTGTGCTCAGCATGCCGTGGCCGTACCCATCGGCCTTCACCACAGCCATGAGCGCGGTCTGCTCCTCGAGCAGGGAGGCGAGGCGGCGGGTGTTGTGGGTGATCGCCGAGGGGTCGACGAAGGCGCGGTTGGGGACGTGGCGAGGGTCCTCCGCGGGGATCGCGACGCTCATGCAGCTCCTCAGGGGTGGGGTCCGCCGGCGTGGCGGGCGGTGCCCAGGATAGCGGCGAGCACGGAGGGCAGGTGCGCGGCCACATCGTGGGCGACCAGCGGAGCGGTCCCGTCGTGGGAGGCGGCGCGGGCGGCAAGGCCGTGGACGAGAGCGGCGAGCGCGGCCGCGATGCCGCCGGGCAGGCCCGCGGCAAGCAGGGTGGCGAGGATTCCCGCGAGGGTGTCGCCGGCGCCGGCGGTGCCGAGCCACGCGGTCGCATCGTCCTGGCTGATCAGGCAGCCCG
>JAUNUA010000280.1 GCA_030538435.1 Brachybacterium sp. | reverse complement strand
TGGGACGCCTGCGGCCGTTGGACGCCTCGGTGCACTACCGGCAGGGCTTCGCGCTGTTCCGGGCCGATGACCTCGACGGTGCCGCCGCCGCGCTGGAACAGGCCCGGCTCGCCGAACCCGACCACGCCGAGTCCCTGCTGCTCTTGGGCACGATCCGCCAGGGACAGAACGACCCCGAGGCCGTGACGTTGTTGCGCCGGTTCGTCGAGGTCGCCCCGGAGCACACCGCCGCCGGCCCCATCCGCACCTGGCTGGCCGAGCACGACGGAACTCCGGAATCATGAGAGTGCACCGACGAGATCCACGGGTGGGGCGCGCGGCGCGGTGGCTCAGCGCCGCGATGCTCGTCGCCGCCCTCGGGGCCTGTGGGTCGACGTCGCCCGCGGACACCCCGCCCGGGATGCCGTCCGCCCCCGAGGCCGACCCCGCCGCACCTGCCACGGCCCCCGCCGATCACGTCGTCCGCGTCGGGCTGACGGAATGGTCGATCGAGCTGGCTGAGGAGTCCCTGCCCGCCGGCACCTTCACCGTCGTCGTGACGAACGCCGGCGCGACCGGGCACGACCTCGTCGTCCGCGGGGAGGCCGGGGCGTGGGGCACGCCCGTCATCGCGCCCGGGGACAGCGCCGAGATCGAGATCACGACCGTCGCCGGGGAGCAGATCGAGCTCATCTGCACGGTGACCGGACACGACCGGGCCGGCATGCACCGGCTCGTCCAGGTGGCCGGGGCATGAGTGCCACCGCGGTCCGCACCCCGGCCACCACCATGCGGCAGTCGGGCTGGGCGGTCGTCGTCGGCGCCGGTGCCGCCGCGATCCTCCTCGGCGCCCTCGCGGTCGTCGTCGGCCTGCGCTGGACCGGCGGCGCCGACGCGCCCTTGCTGGGCGACCCCGGCCCGCTGGTGCGCTGGGGCCTGCCCGTCGTCACCGTGCTCGCCCGGCTCGCGGCGGCCCTCACCGTGGGTGCGTTGCTGATGTGCGCCACCGTCCTGCCGCCAGGTGACGCGCGGCGCCGATGCCTCGACGTCGGCACCGCCGCCGCCGCGGTCTGGGCGCTCACCCAGGCGGCAGAGGCCGTCCTCACCCAGATCCAGCGCATCGGGCAACCGCCGACAGAGTTGCCGGTCAGCGTGCTGGTGTCGGTGCCCGCTGCCGGTCCGCTCCTCGCAGCAACGGTTCTCGCCGCCGTGGTCGCCTGCTGCACGCTGCTGGTGCGGACCTCCGCGTCAGCCCTGGCCGTGGGTGTCCTCGCCCTCGTCGCGCTCGCCCCCATCGCCGAGACGGGTCACGCCGCGGGCGGCGAGGGCCACGGGTCGGCGGGCACGAGCATGTGGCTGCACCTCATCGCCGTCGGCATCTGGAGCGGCGGCCTCGCGGCCTTGCTCGCCTCCCGCACCACCGACTCCCGCGCCGCCTCCCGGTTCTCCCAGGTCGCGGGCTGGATGTTCGTCGTCGTCGCCGTGTCGGGGGTCATCAACACGACGTTGCGGATCGAGACCCCGACCGACCTGCTCACCTCACCGTGGGGGCACCTCCTCCTGCTCAAGGTCGTGCTCTTCACCGCGCTCGGGCTGGCCGGTCATCTCCACCGCACCCGCACGCTGGCCGCCCTGTCCCGCCGCGGGGACGCCCGCGACTTCCAGCGACTCGCCGGGGGTGAGATCGTCCTCCTCGCCGCCACCTACGGGGTGTCGGTGGCCCTCGGTGCGAGCGCGCCGCCGACCCCGGACGTGTCACCTCTGCCTCACGCGGGCGACGTCGTCATCACCCTCACCGGAGCTCCGTTGCCGCCGCCTCCGACCGTGCTCACCTACCTCACCCAGTGGCGCGTCGAGCCGGTGCTGCTGGTGCTCACGGTCTCGGCCCTCGTCGTCTATCTGCGGTGGGTCCGGCGGCTGAGCCGGCGCGGGGACCACTGGCCCGTGTCCCGCACGGTCTGCGCCGTCACCGGTCTCGTGCTGTTCGGGTGGATGACGAACGGCGGACCGGCCGTCTACGGCGCGGTGCAGTTCAGCGTGATGATGACCCAGCACCTGGCGCTCGTCACCGTCCTGCCGATCTTCTACGCGCTGGCGGCGCCGGGCACGTTGGCGCTGCGGGCCTTGCCCCGCCGCGACGACGGCACGCGCGGCCCGCGCGAGTGGCTGTTGTTCCTGCTGCAGAGCTGGTGGGGGCGTGTCGTCGCCCACCCGGTCGTGGCATGCGCCCACGTCGTGCTCGCCATGCTGGTGCTCTTCGTGACGCCGCTGTTCGAGCTGACGCTGACCAACCATTGGGCGCATCTGGCGATGGTCGTCCACCTGTCGATCACGGGGTACCTGTTCGTCAACGCCCTCATCGGTCTCGATCCGGGGCCGTCCCGCCCGCCCTACGCGGCGCGGCTCGCGCTCCTGGTCCCCCCGGTCGTGTTTCACACAGTGTTCGGTCTCATGGTGCTGTCGAGTTCGAGCCTGCTCGCGGCCGACTTCTACGCCCGCCTGGCCGTGCCGTGGGTGCCCGACCCGTTGGTCGACCAGCACCTCGGCGGCGCGCTGACGTGGGGGGTGGGCGAGCTGCCCGCCCTGGGCCTGGCCCTGGTCATCGCCGTCCTCTGGATCCGCGACGACCAACGTGCCCAGGACCGTGACCGACGACGCGGCCGGTCATCGCCCCTGCTCGTGCCCTGAGCCGTTCCCGCATGCTCACTCCCGCCGGAGCCGCAGTGCCATCTCCACGGTGCCGGGGTGGGTGGGGGGTGGACCAGCGGCGGGATCGTGTAGTCCCCCACCAACGTACCCGCAGTACCGGCACGAGCAGGCACGTCATCAAAGGCGTCGCCCCACGGCTCGGGCTTCATGACCATGCC
>JAUNUA010000014.1 GCA_030538435.1 Brachybacterium sp. | reverse complement strand
TCCTCGATGACACGGACCTGGTGGTCTGCCTCGATGCCCTTGCAGGGCGATGGGGCACGACCGAGTCCCTCCCTCTGGAGAGCATCCGTTGGCAGGCGGATCTGTTGAGTGGGCGTGGCTCCGCACGGGTGAGGCGCGCCGCTGCACAGGCGGTGGAGAACGTCTGGTCGCCGATGGAGACGCGGTTGCGTCTGCTCCTGGTGGCGTCGGGATTCCCCGCCGGGATTGCGAACATGCAGCTGGTCGACCCCGATACTCACCAGGTGTTCTACCTCGATATCGCCTACCCCCGGTGGCGGATTGCGATCGAGTTCGACGGCGATAGTCACCGCACCGACCGCGCACAGTGGCAGCGCGATCTGCACAAGAACCATGTCCTGCACGCGGCCGGATGGACGGTTCTGCGGATCAGCAGCGCCGATCTGCGCGACCCCCAGAGGTTCCTACGCCGTCTGTCGGCGGCGATCACGCGGGCGGGGAAGCCGAGGAGCGGCTGAGGATCTCTCGCCGGCGGCCAGTGACCGGATTCCACACAAACCCCCACGCGACGCGAGTGACCGGATCCCCTGCAAAATACGCACGGAATCCGGTCACTCGCGGAAGTGGAGGGATCGGGTGGGGTAGGGCGCCCCGGAGGGCGTCCAGGGATGGGGCGCCCAGGGGGTGACGTGGCATGCCCCGGGGTGGGGCGTTCAGCGGCCCTTGCCGAACATCTTCTGCAGCTCCGGCGGCAGCTGGCTGGGGTCAAGGTTCGCCAGGTCCTGCTCGGCGCCACCGGTCCCACTCTGCGCACCGCCGAAGGCCGATCCACCCTCCGCGGCGCGCTGCTGGGCGCGGCGCTCAGCCTCTGCGGCCTCCCGCGCAGCCTTGGCGGGGTTCTTCGACTTCGTCTTCTTCGCGCTCTTCTTCGGGGACTGCATCTTCCCGCGGCTCTTCTTGCCGTAGCCCATCCCGGGCATCCCCGGCATCCCACCCCCGGGCATGCCGCCACCCCCGGGCATCTGCGGCATCCCACCGCCGGCCATGCCCTTGCCCATGGAGCGCATCATCTGCTGGGCCTGCTTGAAGCGATCCAGCAACTGGTTGATCTGCTGCACGGTGGTGCCGGAGCCCTTGGCGATGCGGGAACGACGAGAGCCATTGATGAGCTTGGGGTTGCTGCGCTCAGCCGGCGTCATCGACTGGATGATCGCCTCGATCCGCCCGAGCTCCTTCTCGTCGAAGTTGTCGAGCTGCTCGCGGTACTGGCCCATGTTGGGCAGCATCCCGAGCATCTTCTTCAGGCTGCCCATCTTCTTCAACTGCTGCATCTGGGCGAGGAAGTCGTCGAGGGTGAAGTCCTCGCCGCCGGCGATCTTGCCGGCCATCTTCTCGGCCTCGGCCTGGTCGAAGGACTTCTCGGCCTGCTCGATGAGCGAGAGCACGTCGCCCATGTCCAGGATCCGCCCGGCCATGCGATCGGGGTGGAAGCGCTCGAAGTCCGAGAGCTGCTCACCGGTGGAGGCGAACAGGATCGGCCGCTGGGTGACGCCGGTGACGGACAGGGCTGCGCCGCCGCGCGCGTCACCGTCGAGCTTGGAGAGCACCACGCCGGTGAATCCGACGCCGTCGCGGAACGCCTCGGCGACCCGCGCCGCGTCCTGACCGATCATCGCGTCGACCACGAACAGGGTCTCGTGGGGGTTCACGGCGTCGCGGATGTCGCGCGCCTGCTGCATCATCTCCTCGTCGATGCCGAGACGACCGGCGGTATCGACGATGACCACGTCGTGCTGCTGGAACTGGGCGGTGCTGACACCGTTCAACGCCACCTGCACCGGGTCGCCAACGCCGTTGCCGGGCTCGGGTGCGAACACCCGCACTCCCGCCCGTTCGCCGACGATCTGCAGCTGGTTCACGGCGTTGGGGCGCTGGAGGTCCGCCGCGACCAGCATCGGGGTGTGCCCCTGCTCCTTCATCCATGTCGCGAGCTTGCCCGCGAGGGTGGTCTTGCCGGCGCCCTGCAGGCCGGCCAGCATGATCACCGTCGGCGGGTTCTTCGCGAAGTGCAGCTCGCCGGTGGCGCCGCCGAGGATCTGCACCAGTTCGTCGTTCACGATCTTGACGACCTGCTGGGCCGGGTTCAGCGCCTTGGAGACCTCCTCCCCGAGGGCGCGCTCGCGCACCTGCGCGGTGAACTCCCGGACGACGGGCACGGCGACGTCGGCATCCAGCAACGCCCGACGGATCTCGCGGACGGCCTTGTCGACGTCGGCCTCGGAGAGGCGCCCGTGGCCGCGCAGTCCCTTCAGGGACGCGGTGATGCGATCGGAGAGATTGGTGAACACGGGATGAGGCTTCCTGTCGGTCGGGGAACCGGACCAGTCTACCGAGCGTGCCGGACGCACCCCAGGCCCGCGGGGCCGGGATCACGGCCCCGCGAGCGGACCGACGAGTATCAGGCCAGTGCCGCGGGAGCGCTCACCCGGCGCAGGTCGTCCTGCAGGCGCTCAACGGCCTCCGTCCCCGGATGGTGGCCGCGCTCATCGGTCAGGTGCAGCACATCCACCGCGCGCAGACCCAGGGTGAGGACATGGGCGCGTGCGAGGGACAGTCCGTAGCGGTCGACGGTCGCGGCGACATCGGCCAGCAGGCCCGGCCGGGAGGGCGCGTTCACCTGCAGGACTGCTGCGTCGGCGGCGCTCTGCAGGATGGAGACGACCACGTCCCCTCCCCCTCCGCCGGAAAGGTCGGGCGGGGACGCGCCGGGTCGGCTCGGCACCCAGGAGGACGGTGCGGCGAGCTCCCGCACCAGGCTGGTGCGCAGGACGCTGGGATGGGGGAGGTCAGATGAGGAGCCCGCCACCCACCAGGTGTTCACGGCGATGCCCTCCCGGGTGGTGAGGACGGCGGAGCGGACGTCCAGGCGGTGGCGTGCCAGGGTGCGGGACATGGCGGCGAACACCCCCGGCCCGTCGGGTGCCCCGAGGCAGATCTGGCGGAGGGTCTCCCCGTCGGTCGCCGCGGGGTACAGCACGTGGGGGGCAGAGGTGCGGTGGACGGCGGTCAGCACCGCCTGCTCGACAGCGGGCTGCGGCGCGAGCAGCTCGCGGGGTCCTCGCAGGGGACCGTCCAGGGCGGCGCGGGCGCGGTCGGTGAGATGGTCGACGAGGGTGGCTCTCCACGGAGACCATGCGGCAGGTCCGGCCCCGCGGGCATCGGCCTCGGTGAGCGCGCGCAGCAGGTCAAGCCGCCCAGGGTCATGATCGACGGCCTGCAGCAGAGCCGCCACAGTGGCCGGGTCCACGGGGTCCCGCCGGGTGGCGAGATCGACCAGCGTCAGGTGCTCCCGCACCAGGGACGCGATCACGGCGATGTCCGGGTCCTCGAAACCGAGGGCGCGGGCGGCGTGCTCGGCGAGCGGCGCACCGGTACGAGAGTGGTCGGTTGCACCGGGTCGCTTCCCGATGTCGTGCAGCAGCGCCGCGACGAGCAGCAGGTCGGGCCGGTCGACAGCCGCGAGGTGGGCCTGGGCCTCCCGCACCGTCTCCACCTGGTGGCGGTCCACGGTGAAGCGGTGCACCGGGGAGTGCTGCGGGCGGTGACGCACCTCCTCCCAGCCGGGGATCCAGGGGGCGAAGGCGCCGTGCGCGTCGAGCGATTCGTAGACGTCCACCAGGTGCTCACCGGCCAGGGCATCGACCAGCATGTCCCGCTGCGCGGCGCTGAGCGGGAGGTCGGGCGGGGTCCGGCCGAGGCGTCGCAGGGTGCCCTCGGCGAGCGACAGACCGGTGGCGGTGGCGTGGCGGATCGCGGCGAGGTCCCGCACCGGATCGGTGACGGCGGGATCCGTGGACACCTCCCCCGCCTGCACGATCACGCCGTGCGGCAGGCGCTGCAAGGCGGGGCGGCGCTCGGCGCCGCGGCCGCGGGTGGCGCCGCGCCCGTCGGAGGTCGCTCCGCGTGCGGCGCGCAGCACCCGCTGCAGCTCCCAGTTGATGATGCGGGCGGCGCCGGCGATGTCCACCAGCAGGGCGTCGGTGGAGTCGTACCCGCACAGTCCCGCGACGGCCTCCTGGTCAGCGCGACGCAGCCGGGTCCCCGGTCGGGTCGTCGCGGCCTGGAGGGCGTCGCGCACATCCAGCAGGGTCGCGGCGGCGGAGTCGACAGCGGTGTGGTCGTGGTCGGCGAGCCAGGTTCCGGCGAAGGCGCGGATCACGGTGACGTCGCGCAGACCGCCGCGGTCGGACTTCAGGTCCGGTTCGGCCGCGTGGGCGAGCAGAGCGTAGCGCTCGCTGCGGTTCTCCGCGAGGCGCAGCAGCTCGCCGTGCCGGCGTCGGGCCTCGGTGCGCCAGATGGCGCGGATCCTGGTGCGTGCGTCGTCGGCGAGTGCGGGGTCGCCCGCGATGAACCGCATGTCCAGCATCGACAGGGCCGAACGGAGGTCCGCGGCGGCGACGGCCTCTGCTTCGTCGACGGTGCGCAGGGCGTGGTCGAGCGGGAGCCCGGCGTTCCAGATGGGATACCAGATCGCCTTCGCGAGCTCGTCGGGCGCACCGGTGGTGTGATCGCCCAGCTCGGGATCGATCAGCAGGAGCAGGTCGAGGTCGCTGACGGGGCCGGGGTCGCCCCGTCCGAGCGATCCCAGGGCAACGAGCGCGGCTCCGCAGGGAGGAGCGTCCGCGGCGTCCCACAGCGCCCGCAGGTGGGTGTCGATCAGGTCGGTGTGGGCGGCGCGACGTCCGCGCCCGTCACCGCCGGTCCGCAGTCCCCAGTCGAGGACCTGACCGTGGCGCTGGTCTGCGAGCGCGGCCAGCGGCCCGGGCAGGGCATGGAACGCCCCACCCGGGCCTGCCGGAGTGTGCCCGGTGCCGTCCGCGGGGGACGGCAGAGGGTCAAACGGCATGGGCGCCCTCCTCGCCGGTGCGGACCCGCACCACGGTGTCGACCGGGGTGGACCACACCTTGCCATCGCCGATGCGGCCGGTGCGAGCGGCCCGCACGATCGCATCGATGATGGTGCGTTCCTGCTCGTCCTCGGCGACGATCTCGATCTTCACCTTGGGGATGGTCTCGATGCGATACTCGGCGCCGCGGTAGACCTCGGTGTGGCCGCCCTGGCGGCCGTATCCGGCGACCTCGCTGAGCGTCAGTCCCGTGACCCCGAGGTCGCGCAGCACCTCGGTGATGGGGTCCAGGGCGTGGGGTTGGATGACGGCGGTGATGAGCTTCATCGGGGGTCTCCTGTGCTCACGGGGGATTCCGCGGTCGTGGCTGCCGGTGCCGGCTCGGCGGCCTGCGGGGGCGTGACGTCTCCGGCGGGGGTCCTGGTCGCGGAGGGGCCGGGGTCATCTGGGCTGTCGGGCTCGTCCGGGTGGGGTCCGGTGTCCGCGGCTGCGTCGTGCAGGCGGCGGCGTCCGGGGCGGGTGGCGATGCCGCCGGCGAGATCGTAGCCGGACTCCGCGTGGCGGGTGGTGTCGATCCCGGCGAGTTCGTCCTCCGGGTCGATCCTCCAGCCCAGGGTGTGCTGCAGGACGAGCGCGATGAGCAGGGTGACGACGCCGGAGAACAGCATCGCGGCGATCGCGATCAGGGCTTGCACCAGCAGCAGCGCACCTCCGCCGCCGTACAGCAGGCCGCCGTCGGTGGCGAGGACGCCGATCAGGATGGTGCCGACGAGGCCACCCACCAGGTGGACGCCGACGACGTCCAGGGAGTCGTCCACGCCGAGCCGGTACTTCAGGCCCACCGCGAGGGCGCACAGCATGCCTGCGATGAGTCCCAGCACGATCGCGCCGAGCGGGTCGACGGCGTCGGCGGCGGGGGTGATCGCGACGAGTCCCGCGACGATGCCGGAGGCGGCGCCGAGGCTGGTGACGTGGCGGTCGCGGATCTTCTCGATCAGCATCCAGCCGAGCATGGCTCCGGCGGTGGCGACGGTGGTGTTGACCCAGGCGAGACCCGCGGTGGCGTCGGCGGTTCCCGCACTGCCGGCGTTGAAGCCGAACCAGCCGAACCACAGCAGGGCGGCGCCCAGCATCACCAGTGGCAGGTTGTGGGGTTTCATCGGCTCCTTGCCGAACCCGAGGCGGGGCCCGACGACGAGCGCGAGGACGAGGCCCGCGATGCCGGCGTTGATGTGCACCACCGTGCCGCCGGCGAAGTCCACGGGCGCGGCGATCGCGGCGAAGGGGCCATCGTCGGAGAGGAGGCCACCGCCCCACACCATGTGGGCCAGCGGCGCGTAGCACAGCAGCACCCAGATGCCCGTGAAGACCATCCAGGTGCCGAACCGGACGCGGTCGGCGATGGCCCCGGAGATGAGGGCGGTGGAGATGATCGCGAAGGTCATCTGGAATCCGGCGCCGACGAGGAACGGCACCCCGGAGTCGGCGAGGACCGACTGCTCATCGGTCCCGGTGAGGCCGATGTGTTCGATCGGGATGCCGAACAGCCCGCCGACGTCGGAGCCGAAGGCGATCGAGTAGCCGAACAGCGTCCAGGCCACGGCGACGACCGCCATGGCTCCGAACGACATCAGCATCATGTTGAGCACGGTGCGGGAGCGCACCATGCCGCCGTAGAAGAGGGACAGCCCGGGGGTCATGAGCAGCACCAGTGCGGCGCTGATCAGCAGCCATGCCGTGGCCCCGGTGTCGAGGGTGAAGGCGTCCATGTCGGGTTCCTGGGGGGGGACGGGGACCGGTCGGAGGCGACCGGGCGGCCAGTGCGGCCGCGCCGTCATCGTTCTCCCGACACCCCGTCCACCGCGCCTCGAAGCGGCGTCGTGATCCAGTCGTGACCTTCTATCCCGGGGGACGGATGGCACCGGATCGCGGTCGCTGGCCCGCGCCGGCCCGGCGGGGTCGGGGTCAGTCGCCGAGGAGGGCGTCGACGAAGCCGTAGGCGTCGAAGGGCGCGAGGTCGTCCATGCCTTCGCCGAGGCCGACCATCTTCACGGGCACCCCGAGCTCCCGCTGCACGTTCACCACGATGCCGCCCTTCGCGGTGCCGTCGAGCTTCGTCAGCACGATGCCGGTGACGTCGACCGCCTCGGAGAAGACGCGGGCCTGCTGCATGCCGTTCTGCCCCGTCGTGGCGTCCAGCACCAGCAGCACCTCCTTCACCCCGACACCGTGGAGGGCCTTCTCGGTGACCCGGCGGACCTTGCCGAGCTCATCCATCAGGCCCTTCTTGTTCTGCAGGCGCCCGGCGGTGTCGATGATGACGACATCGACACCCTGCTCGATGCCGGTGCGGGCGGCGTCGAAGGCCACCGCGGCGGGATCGGCGCCATCGATGTCCGAGCGCACCGTGTCCACCCCGACGCGCGACCCCCAGGTGGCCAGTTGGTCCGCGGCGGCGGCGCGGAAGGTGTCCGCGGCGCCGAGGACGACGGTGCGGCCCTCGGCGACGAGCACCCGGGCGAGCTTGCCGACGGTGGTGGTCTTGCCGGTGCCATTCACCCCTACCATCAGCAGGGCCGAGGGGACCTCGGTGCCGTCCTCCGCGGTGTGGCGGGAGGCGGCGAGGCGGCGGTCCAGGGTCGGGTCGACGAGCTTCACGAGTTCCTCGCGCAGCACCTCCCGCACCGCGACCGGGTCGTTGTCGCCGAGGACCCGCATCCGCTCGCGCAGACCGTCCATCAGCTCATCGGTGGCGTCCGGGCCGAGGTCCGCCAGCAGCAGCGTCTCCTCGATCTCGTCCCAGGTGTCCGCGTCCACGGTCTCGCGGGAGAGCAGGCCGAGCAGGCCACGGCCGATGCTGCCGGAGCGGGCGAGGCGCTCCCGCAGGCGCACCATGCGGTCGGCGGCGGGTTCGGGGGTCTCCACCGGCGGGGCGGTGGAGGTGGCGTCGGGCCGTGCGTCCTCCTCGGCGGGCGCCTCCACCTCGACGACCTCTGCGGGGGTGTCATCGGCGGGCGCCTCGACGGGCGCGGAGCCCTCGGTGGTGGGAGCAGCGGTATCGCGCGGCTCGAGATCCTGGTCAGCGGGCGCCTCGACGTCTGCGGCCTCGGGAACGTCGTCCGTGTCGGGCGCTGCGGGTCGGGAAGGGGTCTCGGTGGGCGGAGGGGCGGTTGCGCTGCCGGTCCCCGACAGGGTGTCGCCCCAGGTGGGGGCTGCCGGCCGCTCCTTGGTGGCGGTGGTGCCGCGGGAGGCAGTATCGGCGGTGTCGTCCGGCTTCTGGTGGCGACCCTGGTCGTCCTTCCTCCCGCGCAGCAGCGCCCAGCCTCCCGCGCCGAGGACGGCGACGGTACCGACAGCGCCGCCGAGCAGCAGCAGAATTTCCTGGGGATCCACAGGTCACCTCCGAAGTCGCGGGTGCCGCGACGCGGCGCGCGGCGCACCCAGTCTAGGGGCGCGCCGGGGACCCTCCCCGGGGGTGCTCTCAGCGGGCCGTGCGGCGCAGGCGAGCGAGCAGCTGCCGGGGCGCCTGGGGCCGCTTCCCCGCGGCGGGGGTGTCGCGGCGATGCGTCATGGTGACCATGCCCAGAACAGCGGAGGCGGTGGCGACAGCGAGGACGAGGAAAGCGATGACAGGACCCATGCGGCCATTGTGGCCGGGCGGCGCCCTGCCCCCGGGGATACCGCGCCGACGACGAATGCGGCGCCGGACACATGATCCGGCGCCGCACAGGTCGGGAAGGAGTGCTGCTCTCCCCTCAGGCGGAGAGGTCGGGGAACCAGATGCCGATCTCCCGGGCCGCGGATTCCGGGGAGTCCGAGCCGTGAACGAGGTTCTGGATCACCGGGGCGTCCCACTCGCGGCCAAGGTCGCCGCGGATGGAGCCCGGCGTGGCCTCGGTCGGGTTCGTGGCACCGGCCAGTGACCGGAACCCGGCGATGACGCCCTCACCCTCGGCGACCAGCGCGAGCAGGGGCGCGGCGCTCATGTACTCCACGAGGCCGGCGTAGAAGGGCTTGCCCTCATGCTCGGCGTAGTGGGCGGCGAGTTCGTCGGTGGTGGCGGTGCGCTGGGCGAGGGCCGCGATCGTGTACCCCTTGGCTTCGATGCGGCGGAGGATCTCACCGCGGAGGTTCCGCTCCAGGGCGTCGGGCTTCAGCAGGATCAGTGTGCGCTCGGTCATGGGCCGAGCCTATCGGCCCGGGCGGTCGTCCTCGTCGCCCGCGAGCTCGGGGTTCTCCGCGATCGCACGGGCATCGATCTCATCCTTCTCCCGGTCCAGGCGCCGTCCCGTCACCACGCCGTACCCGTACAGGACGGCGAACCCGGGACCGAGGACCCACATCAGCGGCACCCAGATGCCCATCAGGATCATCGGGAGCTGCGCGAGCACACCCAGCCAGTAGCCGATCGCACCACGGCGCAGCAGGCCGGCCGAGAGAAGCAGCAGCGCCGCGGTGAGCAGCGCGAACGTCCAGGTGACAGCCCGCTGGTCGGCGACGAGCGGGTGGGCGACGAGACCGGCGAAGAACACCACGAACGCCTCGACGGTCAGCGTGGTGGAGCTGAACATGCGCTGCGCCCCGTGCTTGCGCGGCGAGGGAGTGAGGTCGACGGGCGATGAGGCCATCGGTCAGTCCTCCCGGTCGCGGCCGAAGAGATCGCGGACCTCGGCAGCGAGGGTGACCGACCCGGTGACGACCACACCGCCGAACTCACCGCCGCCCTGCTCCGCACGATCCACCGCGGCCTGCAGGGCGTCGGGCAGGATCGGGGTCTCGACGACACGGTCGGGGTCCTCGAAGATGTCGCGGGCGAGGTCCGCGAGGCGGTCGGTGGGGATGGCCCGCGGGGAGGACGACTGGGTGATCACGACCTCATCCAGCAGCGGTTCGAGGACCGCGAGGATCTGGTCGGCCTCCTTCTCCTGCAGGACACCGACGACGCCGACGGTACGGGTGAAGCGGAAGTTCTCCCGCACGGTCTCCACCAGGGCGGCTGCCCCGTCGGGATTGTGGGCGGCGTCCACCAGCACCGTCGGGGATTGCCGCACCACCTCGGCGCGGCCCGGGGAGCTGACGGATCCGAGGGCCTCGCGCAGCACGTCCTCTCCCAGCGGCATCTCCCCATCGCCGATGAGCGCCTCGCAGGCGGCGACAGCGAGCAGGGCGTTGTGCGCCTGGTGCTCCCCGAGCAGCGAGAGGAAGACATCCTCGTAGCGAGCAGCGACACCCTGCAGGGTCAGCATCTGCCCGCCCACCGCAGGGGTGCGGTCGATGACCGCGATCTGCTCATCCTCGATGACGGTCTGCGCCCCCACGTCCATGACGCGCTCACGCAGCACGTCGGCGGCGTCCTGGAAGCGCTGGGCTCCGAGCACGGCGAACGCGTCGGCGGTCAGGATGCCGGCCTTCTCCCCCGCGATGTCGGCGATGTCCTCCCCGAGGTACTCCTGATGGTCGTAGCCGATCGCGGTGACGACGGCGACGTCGGGATCGACCGCGCCCGTGGCGTCCCAGGTCCCGCCGAGTCCCACCTCGATCACGGCGACATCGACGGGAGCGCTCGCGAAGGCCTGGAACTGCATCGCGGTCATGACCTCGAAGAACGTCATGCGCGGACCACCGGCGGCGAGGGACTCCGCGTCGACGATCTCCGCGAAGGGCTCCACGTCGCGGTAGGCACGGATGAAGTCCTCCTCCGCGATGGGCTCCCCGTCCACGGCGATCCGCTCCTGGGGGGAGTGCAGGTGCGGGCTGGTGGCGCGGCCGGTGCGCAGCCCGGTCTCCCGCAGGATCCGCTCGGCGATGCGGGCGGTGGTGGTCTTCCCGTTGGTGCCGGCGATGCGGATCGACCGGTAGGAGCGTTGCGGGTCGCCCATCAGCTCCGTCAGGCGGCGAATGCGGGTGAGGTCCGGTTCGATCCGGTTCTCCGGGGCCCTCGCGAGGAGCGCGGCGTAGACCGCGCGCATCTCCTCCGACAGGGCGGGGGCGGGGGGTCGGGCCACGTGCGGGTCCTCCTGCGGGCGGGCGGGGCGGATGGGGCGGTCTCGATGGTATCCACCGCGGGGGACGCGCACCGGGGAGGCGACCCCCGGGTGTGGCCGGTCCCTCGCGGCTCCTCCACAGGGGAGGGTGGTCCACAGTCCACGTCACGGGCCGCCCGGGGAGGCCCACTGCCCTTTACGGTCGCAGGGACGGCACCGGCATCGGGCCGCGGGCACCCTCTCCGATGGGGAGGAGTCCCCATGGCCAGGTCACCGTGATGCCGGAAGACTGTGCATGTCACCGCCCGCGACAAGGATTTCCCATGACCCAGTTCACCGCCCCGCTGGACGCCGCGATCAGCGCCGCCGGAATCGATGAGGTCCCGCGCGAGCGCATCAATCCCCTGTTCGGCGCTGCCGTCACGGCCGGGGCCGCACCCGCATCCGGGCTCAGCGAGGACGACCTCGAGGTGGTGCGGCGCGCTGCGCTCGCCCCCACCGCCATGGGCCTGACCGTCGTCGATGCGCGCGGGGAGCGCGCCCTGCGCCTGAGCATCGACGAGATCGGGGCGGTCGTGATCGGCGAATCGGCCAGCCGGCCGGCGCGCTGGCAGACCACGGCGATCCCGGACCTCCCCCGCTACCTGCTCGGCGTGCTTCCCCCCGAGGGCCGTCTCGCCGCGCCGCCGCGACTGGCGAGCTGCCGGGATGCCGACGCCCTGCAGTTGACGCCGGCTCAGGCGGCGGATGCCCGCGCGCGCCTTCGTGCCGGGGCCCCCGCGCGGGAGGTCTTCGCGTCGCTGGAGGGTCTGGATCCGCACCTGCGGGACGCCCTGGTGGCCGACGGTGATCGCGCGACCTTCGCCTACGCCCTCCACCGGCCGCCGGGCGGCCCGCACCCCCCACGGGCTTTCCGGATGACGCGCACCTGGACCTGCGGGGAGCTCGGCCTCTACCGCAGTGAGAGCCCGGACCTCTCGGCCGGGATCCACCAGGTTCCCGATGGCGACGTCCTCGGCACCCTCCAGCCGCTGCTGGATGAAGGGGCGCGCTTCGCGATCGGGAGGGAGACGGCATGAGCGGCTTCGAGGGGATGGACGTGGAGCAGACCCGGGCCCACGCCGCAGCCTGCCGTGACCGGTCCGGGACGCTGGACGCGCTGGTGAGCCGCGCGGACTCCGCCGTCCGCGGCGTCACCTGGGACGGACCGGACCATGCCGCGTTCCTCGCCGCCTGGGATGCCGAGGCCCGGACGCAGCTGGCCGCCTCGGCGGAGACCCTGCGCGCCTGGGCGTCCGAGCTCGAACGCCAGGCCGAGGAGCAGGACGCGGCCTCGGATGCCGACGGGGACGGCGGGGCCCTTCCGGGCACCACGACGAGCGGTGAGGCCACGTCCACCTCCGGCGGCGGTCTGCTCGACGGGATGCGCGACGCCTGGGACGGCTTCACCGGGTACCTCGGAGACCGTGTCGATGACGTCCGTGACTGGTGGGAGCGCGATCTGCTGGATCCGAGCAGGCCCTGGGCGGAGACCATCTCGGACACCCTGCTGCTGGGCGCCGATTTCCTGGACCCGGCCGTGCGAGGCACCGGGGACCTGTTCGGACAGGATTGGGCACTGATCGATGGCCGCGCGGACGTGACGGTCAACGAGGTCCGGGACATCACCGGCTCCGATGCCCCCCGCAGCATGGAGGACCTGGTGCTGCTGACCGATGAGACCCGACGGACCATGCCGGGCAGTTACCCGCCGGGGGCCGAGGCACCGGAGTTCGTGAACACGGATTCCGCACAGATCCGGATCCAGACCATCGTGGGCGCCGACGGTCAGGAGCGATACCTGGTGCACGTCCCCCCGACCCAGGGTGAGGGCCTCCCGAGCTTCGACGGCGGTCCCGTCGACTGGGCGCGCGACACCTGGGAGCAGCTGCAGGCCTACGACGCGCAGGGCCAGCCCTTCGGGTGGCCGAACAACCTGTACGCGATGGCCGGGCGGGAGAACGCCGGGGGCAACGCAGTGCTGGAGGCCATGGAGGCCGCCGGGATCCCCCCGGGCTCGGAAGTCATGTTCTCCAGCCATTCGCAGGGCGGGCTCGTCAACTCCCAGCTCACTGCCGACCCCGCCGTCAACGGACCGGACGGGATGTATCGGGTCACGGAGTCCTTCAGCGTGGGCTCCCCGGTGGACACCAACGTCCCGGCCTCGGACTCCACCTCGGTGCTGAACATTCGGCATGAGGGATCGGGGGACCGCAGCGGTGACTTCGTGCCCGGTCTCGACCTCGAGGGTCGGTCCTTCTCCCACCCGTTCGGCAATCCCGCGCCGAACGTGCAGGAGGCAGTGTTCGCAACACCCCAGCCTGCCGAGGGCTTCCCCGACGACTCCGCCATGCACGTCGCCCACGACTCCGTGCAGTGGTCCGAGGATCGGACGCGCTTCGACCCGGACTCGGGATACTACGGATCGGTCCGCAACAACGGCGAGGACCCGCGGATCGCCGCGATGCAGGAGCGGGTCGACGGCCGCTTCCTCGGGCCGGACGTGCAGCTTCTGCGGGACGTGGTGGTCGATGTCAGCCGCGACCCGCGGTGACAGACCGGAGGATCACGCGAGCCCGTAGCGCTCGAAGTACATGCCGACCGTCGTGATCTGGGAGTCGGGCACCTCGATCCAGGTGGTGGGGCTGATGCTGGAGCCGTCCCGACCCACCCCCGTGACGCCCTGGACCTCCCGGTTACGAGCGTGCTCGTCCTCCGTGTGCAGGTAGGTGACGGCGGCGCGCCAAGCATCGTCGAAGGCCGCCTCGAGGTGCGCCTGGTCCACGTCCAGCTGCACCGACCCGGCCATCATGCGTTCGAACCCGCCGCCCTGCCCGATGGACAGTCCCGAGGACGACACGTTCTCCCCGCGCTCCACCTCCCGGTTCAGCCGCGACTGCAGCGACCCGCCGCCGCAGGCCGCGAGAAAAGACATCAGACCCATAGCGCCTCCCGTCATCAGCATCCGTCGTGATGCGTCCACCTGAGCTCCTCCCGGGCCGGTTGCGACCTCGCCAGCGTACGGCGGCGCCGTGACGTGACCGGCCCGTCATCCACAGGCCCGTCCGGGGAAAGCTCAGGCCCGGGCGACGGAGACGGTGACGGCGCTGCCGGCCACCTGCTCCTCACGCAGGTGCGCTCCCTCGCCGGGGATCCCGGGGACGCCCAGGTCGGTGGCGAGCACCTCGGCAGCGACCAGCTCGGCGTGGGCCTGGACGGCCACCACCACCTGCTCGGCGCCGTCGACGGTGGCGCGGATCCGGTCGGAGACCTCCAGGCCCGCCTCGCGGCGTGCCTGCTGGATCGCGCGGATGACGTCGCGGGCGATGCCTTCGGCCTCCAGTTCCGGGGTGAGCACGGTGTCCAGCACCAGGAAGTCACCGCCGCGCAGGACACCGATCGCGCGACCCTCCTCCGCGGCGCCGGCGCCGGCCACCAGCTCCAGGGTGTACTCGCCCTCGACCAGGTCGATGCCGCCGGCGGTGACGGTGCCGTCCGCGGACAGGGACCAGTCCCCGGACTTGGCGCCCCGAATCACCTGCTGCACCTGCTTGCCGAGCCGCGGTCCCGCAGCGCGCGCGTTCACCGCCAGACGCTGCTCGACGCCCATCGAGGTCGCCTCCTCACCGGCGACGTCCAGCAGGCGCACGCGGCGCACGTTCAACTCGTCGGCGAGGATCCCCGCGAAGGGCTCCAGGCGCGCCGCGTCGTGGTGGACGACCGTCAGCTCGGCGAGCGGCAGGCGGGCACGCAGACCCTCCTTCTTCCTCAGCGCATTGCCCGCGGAGGCGATCTGCCGGATCTCGTCCATCCGGGCCACCAGCTCGTCGTCCACGGGGAACAGGGCCCCGTCCGGCCAGTCCTCCAGGTGGATGGAGCGTCCCCCGGTCATCTGCTGCCAGATCTCCTCGGTGACCATCGGCAGCAGCGGAGCAGCCGTGCGCAGCAGCGCCTCCACGCAGGTGGCGAGCACATCGATGGCCTGCTCATCGCCCTCCCAGAAGCGGTCGCGGGAGCGGCGCACGTACCAGTTGGTGAGGACGTCCAGGTGCGCCTCGATCTGCTCGGCGGCATCGGCGATCTCCAGATCCGTCATCGCCTGCCGTACCCCCTCGACCAGCTGTCCGGTGCGGGCCAGCAGGTACCGGTCCATGACGTCGTCGGCCTCGTGGCGGACCTGCGCGGTGTACCCGACCGGCCGCCCGTTCTCGTCCTTGGCGCCGGCGGCGTTGGCGTACAGCGCCAGGAAGTACCAGACGTTCCACAGCGGCAGCACCACCTGGCGGGCGGCGTCACGGATCTTCGGCTCGTCGACGATCAGGTTCCCGCCCCGCAGGATCGGGGAGGCCATCAGGAACCAGCGCATGGCATCGGCCCCGTAGGCGTCGTACATCTCGCGGACGTCGGGGTAGTTGCGCAGGGACTTCGACATCTTCTGGCCGTCCTCGCCGAGGACGATGCCGTGGCAGATGACGGAGGTGAACGCGGGCCGGTCGAACAGTGCGGTGGACAGGGCATGCATGACGTAGAACCAGCCGCGGGTCTGCCCGATGTACTCCACGATGAAGTCCGCGGGGTTGTGGCTCTCGAACCAGTCGGCGTTCTCGAAGGGGTAGTGGACCTGCGCGAACGGCATCGACCCGGAGTCGAACCACACGTCGAACACATCGGGGATGCGGCGCATCGTCGAGGCGCCCGTGGGGTCATCGGGGTTCGGGCGCACCAGGTCATCGATGTAGGGACGGTGCAGATTCACCTCTCCCTGCTCGTCGCGCGGGAGGGTCCCGAAGTCCGCCTCGAGCTCCGCGAGGGAGCCGTAGACGTCGGTCCTGGGGTGTGCAGGGTCATCGCTCACCCACACCGGGATGGGGGTGCCCCAGTAGCGGTTGCGGGAGATCGCCCAGTCGCGCGCCCCCTCCAGCCACTTCCCGAACTGGCCGTGCTTGACATTGCCGGGTACCCAGGTGATCCGCTCGTTCAGCTCCAGCATGCGGGCGCGCTGATCGGCGACCCGCACGAACCAGGAACCGACGGCCTTGTAGATCAGCGGGTTCCGGCAGCGCCAGCAGTGCGGGTAGGAGTGCACATAGCTGGCCTCGCGCAGCAGGCGCCCGGCGCGCTGGAGGTTCCGGATGATCGGACGGTTCGCCTCGAACACCTGCACCCCGGCGATCTCGTCGAGGGCGGTGCCGCGGAACATCGGCAGGAACTGGGCCCCGTCGTCGACGGACACGATGACGGGGATGCCGTAGGCGGCGTTGACCTTCTGGTCCTCCTCGCCATACGCGGTCGCCTGGTGGACGACCCCGGTGCCGTCACCGGTGGAGACGTAGTCCGCCACGGTGATGATCCAGGCGTTCTCGGTGCCCCAGGCCTCGCGGTCCGCGGAGTAGATGTCCCACAGCGGCTCGTAGGTGATGTGCTCCAGCTCAGCGCCCGGCCAGCTGCGCCCGGTCGCGATCGCGTCCTCGGCGGCAGCGTCGGCGTCCTCGGGGCTCTCGTAGCCGAGGTCCTTGGCGTACGCGCCGACCTGGTCGCGGGCCAGCAGGAAGAATCCGGCACCGGCGGCGGTGCCATCGGCGGCGCCTGCCGGCCCCGCGGGGAGGGCGACGTACACCACCTCGGGTCCGACGGCGAGGGAGAAGTTCGTGGGGAGTGTCCAGGGGGTGGTGGTCCAGGCGATCGCGCGCACTCCGTCGAGGCCCAGCTCCGCCGCCTTCGTGCCGGTGAGGGGGAAGGTCACCGTCACCGAGGGGTCCTGGCGCTCCTGGTAGACGTCCTCGTCCATCCGCAGCTCGTGGGAGCTGAGCGGGGTCTGATCCTTCCAGCAGTAGGGCAGCACCGAGTAGCCCTCGTAGGCCCGGCCCGAGTCGTACAGGGTCTTGAACGCCCAGAGCACCGACTCCATGTACTCGGCGTTCAGGGTCTTGTAGTCGTTCTCGAAGTCGACCCAGCGGGCCTGGCGGGTGACGTAGTCCTCCCACTCCGCGGTGTACTTCAGGACCGAGGCGCGGGCGGCCTCGTTGAAGCGCCCGATGCCCATCTCCTCGATCTCGGACTTCTCGGTCATGCCGAGCTCCCGCATCGCCTCCAGCTCCGCGGGCAGGCCGTGGGTGTCCCAGCCGAAGCGCCGCTCCACCCTGTCCCCGCACATGGTGCGGAACCGCGGCACGACGTCCTTGACGAAACCGGTGAGGAGGTGGCCGTAGTGCGGCAGGCCGTTGGCGAAGGGCGGGCCGTCGTAGAACACGAACTCGGGGCCGCCGGCGCGCTGCGCGATGGAGGCGCGGAAGGTGTCGTCGCGGCGCCAGAACTCCTGGATCGACGCCTCGAGGGCGGGCAGGTTCGGCGAGGGGACGAGCGGGGATCCGTTCTGCGGATACGCCATGAGCGGGGGCCTCCGGGGCGGTGGTCGGACACGGGCGATACGGCCCGAGGACGCCGACGCCACCCGTCCGGGGCGGCGGCACGCGCGGTACCACCTCGGTTGGCGCCGGCCACCGCGGTGCGGCAGGCGATGCCCCCTTGTTCCTCAGCTGTGACGGGCTGGTCCCGGCGGGGTCTAATGGGGCCGCCCGACGGATCGGTGGGCCGGTTCTTCCCGCGGCTCGCCGGTGATGGCCGGGTCGATGCCGATGGCGGCAGTCTAACGCCGTCCGGAGGGCCCGTCATCATCGGTGCCCTCGCCCTCCGTCTCCCCCGGTGAGGGGGCGGTGTCGGCGGGCACGAGCGCACCGACGGTCAGGGCGAGCGCGAGAGCGATGAGGAACCAGGAGCCGATCAGCCATAGCGGGGCGCGGTCCCCGGCGGCGAGCACCAGGCCGAGGGCGAGCGCGGCGAGGACCAGGAATGTCCCCAGGGTGATGGAGGCCGCGGAGCGGGGGCGGTCGGCGGGCCTCATCCCTGCTCCCCGTCCGCGTCGGTCGGCTGGTCCTCGTCCCCGCTCGCGGGAGTCGCGACGTAGGTGATGGAGCCGACGCCGAGGGAACCGTCCATGTGCACCACGGGGCTGCGGGCGTCCCACACGCCCTGCAGGACGGGGACGGGGCCCTCGCTGGTGCCGAGTGTCGAGGTCAGACGCCCCTCGACGGCCACCCCGATGTCCGGTGGCGGGAGGATCACCTGCACGTCCCCGACGCGGCGGGAGCACTCGAGGTACATCGAGACGTCCGGGGTGGGCTCCTGGCTCTCCGAGACGCCCCACTGCGAGTACCACTGCTGGTCGAGGGCGTCACCGTCGGGCGGTGCCTGCATCTGCGAGAGGTCGATCACCACGGGCCGGTTCCATTCCCGGACACCGTCGCCCGGGCAGACGATGCTCGCGCCGGGCTGGTACCGGTCGACCTCCACCAGGATCGGCTCGCTGCCGGTGCTGTCGGTCAGACGCACCCAGACGACGCTGATCGCGAAGACGGTGAACGCGAGCACGCCGATGCTGCCGAGGACGGGACTGCGCCGCCGGTGCCACCCCAGGTGGACGAGCAGCACCCCGGCGAGGACGGTGACCACCGCTGCCGCGGTGCCGACGCGGGCCACACCGTCGAGGGGCGCGACCCCCACGAAGGCGGGTGCCAGGGCAGGCACGAGGGTGACCAGGCCGAACACGACGGTGCCGGCGGCGAGCAGCAGCGCCAGGGACAGCATCGTGCGGCGTCCCCCGAAGGCCGCCGCCCGGGGCCGACCCGGCCGGGCCTTGCGCTCGCGTGGCGCGGGGCCGAGGGGCGTCCCGGCAGGTTCCTGGCCCGCCCATGCCCGCGGGGCGTCCTGCCGTAGCGTGCGCAGGGCGGTCTCGAACTCGCGCTCGTCGAGGATGCCGGCGCGGCGGGAGAGCTCCGCGAGCAGGTAGTCCGCGCGGGCGCGACGGGCTCGGATCGCCCCGACTCCCAGCACCGCCAGCAGCACCGTCACGTACGGCACGATCACCCACAGCAGCGGCAGCATGCGCGCCAGCACCAGGTCCAGCCACAGCAGACACAACACGGCGGACACGACGAGACCGGCCACGACCAGGACGTCTCCACGGCGAGGACCGCCACCGATCAGCGACCGCCAGGGGATGTCGATCTCGCGACGGCCGTCGGGACGTGGGGCGGCCTCCCGCGGCAGCAGCAGCATCCCCAGCAGGTACAGCGGGACGCCGATACCGAAGGGCAGCAGGCCGACGGCGGCCAGGCGCACGAGACGCACCGGCAGCCCGTTGCCGCGGGCAAGCGCGGCGCAGACCCCCGCCACGTGCCCCTCCCCCGCTCGGCGCAGCAGGCCCGCCCGGTGCGCGCGCTGGAACGCGTCGGCGCGGCGACGGGAGACCGCGAGGGCGTGCAGCGTCTCCTCGGGGGATGGGGCGGAAGCGCCCCCCGCGGCCTGCTCGGACTCGTTCATGACCCCATCCTGCCCCGCGAGCCGGGCGGCGGCGCACAATGGGGGGATGACCACCCTGGTGCAGCCCTCCGCGGCGCTGTGGCACCGTCGACGCGACGGCGCCGTGCTGATCGGGGCCTGCCGGGCGGTCTCGCGGGCCCTGGGCCTGCCGCTGCCGATGGTGCGCCTGGCCTTCCTGAGCGGCCCCGTGATGGGAGTGCTCGCGCTGCTGCCGCTGGTCTCCGGGTCACTTCCGCTGGAGATGTCCCTGACGCTGCTGCCGCTCGCCTTGCCGTTCGTCCTGGGCTACCTGGCGCTGTGGTGGGCACTGCCGCTGGATGCGTCCGAGCAGCGGCGGAGCATACTCGAGGCGGCGACGGCGGCCGTGCGGGGACGTCCCGGCGCGGCCCGCCCGGCTGTGCTGCAGCCCCGGCAGTTCAGTCGCTGGTTCGCCCTGGCCGCGCTGATCGGCCTCGGCGTGGTGCTCCTGGGTCTCGCGGCGCTGCTGCCCATCACAGTGATCGCCGGGGAGAGTGCCTTCCCCCTGGGCGGCACCGACCCGTCCTACCAGGCGCTGACACTGGTGGCGATGGGCGTGGTCGGGGCGGGGCTGGCCCTCGGTGTGCTTCCCCTGGACGCTCTGCAGCGGGCACGCTGGGGCGGCCGGATCGGCGGATTGCCGCGCCTGGTGCTGGCGACTCTCACGGTGGCGGTGTCGACCCTGGTCCTCGGGGCGCTTGCCGCTGTCGGCTCCGTGTTCGGTTCGGCGGCGGCGATGATCGCCGCCGCCGTTTCCGCGATCCTGCTGCTGCTGTTGGCCGCGATCATCGTGCCGTGGGGCCGGCACCTGTGGCGCGGGATGCGGGAGGAATCCGAGGAGCGGGCCCTGGTGCAGCAGCGCAGCGAGTTCACCGCGCATCTGCACGACTCCGTGCTGCAGACCCTCACCCTGCTGCAGAAACCGGGCGTCGAGGCGGAGGAGATGCGGCGCCTGGCGCGCCTGCAGGAGCGGGAGCTGCGACGCTGGCTGTACCACGACCCCGGGGTGGACGCCGAGGACGCCGATGACCTGCGCGAGGCAGTGACGGCTCTCGCCGAGGACGCCGAGGACCGGTACGGCGCAGAGGTCGACGTGGTCGTGGTGGGAGAGGCTCCCACCGGGGAGTACACCCGGGCGCTCCTGGGGGCCCTGCGGGAAGCGGTGGCCAACGCCTGCCGTCACGGCGGCGGGGATGTCTCCGTGTTCGTGGACGTCTCGCCGGAGGAGATCGAGGTGTTCGTGCGGGATCGCGGCCCCGGTTTCGAGCTGGACGGGGTGCCAAGTGACAGACTCGGGGTGCGCGAGTCCATCCTGGGCAGGATGGAGCGCGCCGGGGGGCATGCGCTGGTGCGCCGGGCCCCGGGGGGAGGGACCGAGGTGGCCCTCACGATGGAGACGACGTCCGCGGGACGAAGGAGCAGACGATGACCAGTGGTGCGGGGGCACCGATCCGGGTGCTGGTGGTGGACGACCATCACATGTTCGCGCAGGGGGTGGCCGGGGAGATCTCGCGCCATGGCGCGGTGGCCGAGGTCGTGGGACTGGCCCACGACGTGGATGCGGCGATCGGGGCGATCGCCGCGACGCAGCCGGACGTGGTGCTGCTGGATGTGCACCTGCCGGGAGGCGGGGGCGGCGGGGGCGCCGAAGTGGCGGCCGCTGCGGAGGACCTCCGTGCCCGCTCGGGCGACCCGGTGCGGTGCCTGGGCCTGTCGGTGTCCGATGCGGAGGAGGACGTGCTCGCGGTGATCCGCGCGGGCGCCCGCGGCTACGTCACGAAGTCCATCACGGGTGAGGACCTTCTCGATGCGGTGCGGCGCGTGGCCGACGGGGACGCCGTGTTCTCCCCGCGGCTCGCGGGTTTCGTGCTCGATGCGTTCCGCGGCACGGCACCCCCGGTGCCCACGGAGCTGGATCTGCTCTCCCCGCGTGAGCAGGAGGTGATGAAGCTGATCGCCCGCGGGTACACCTACCGGGAGGCCGCGTCGTCGCTGTTCATCTCCGACCGCACCGTGGAATCCCACGTCTCCGCGGTGCTGCGGAAGCTCCAGCTCACCAACCGCTACGAACTGTCCCGCTGGGCTCGGGACCGCCGGGTGATCTGATCATCCTCAC
>JAUNUA010000013.1:16688-21571 GCA_030538435.1 Brachybacterium sp. | reverse complement strand
GCACCGACCTGCCGCGAATGGTCACTTACCCCGGTTAAACCCGACGCGAGAGCACGCTTTCTGACCACTCGCTGTCAGATTCCCTTCCCTCAGGGGCCCGGTTCGACGCCCTCCCCGCGTTCGCGGACCAGCCGAGCCAGGTGGCGGGCCGCGTCGATGCCCTTGGCCCCGTCGGCTCGCTGCAACGTCATCGCGGCGAGCGTCTCCCCGTCGTCGAGGTCGAGGTGTGCCCACGGGTCGCCGCTGGGGAAGCTCACCCCGATGATCTCCGCCCACTCCAATCGGCGGGAGCGGAAGAGGTTCCGCACGTGCACGTGCTCGGGCGTGGCGTCGATCCGCACGGTCGCCTCCCGGTAGCAGAAGGCGAAGATCGCCCCGCCGAACAGCAGGAAGTAGAACCGCTCCACGAGGCCGAAGCCGCCGTCGGGGCCCCACGGCAGAAGGATCGCGGCGAGCACCGCGGCGCCGAGGACCAGGAAGCCGATCGCGAATCCGACGGTGCGCACCTGACGCGGCCGGTAGACGGTCCGCTCCCCCGCCCCGTCACCCGTGGTCGCGATGCTCACGGTCAGATCCGGCAGGCCTGGATGGCGGTCACCAGGATGGCGCGAGCACCGATCTCGTACAGGTCGTCCATCACCTTGTTGGTCAGGCGCCGCTCCACCATGGAGCGCACAGCCGACCAGTCCCGGCCATGGAGCGGCGAGATCGTCGGGGATTCGAAGCCCGGGGTGACGCGGACGGCTTCCTCCACCAGGTGGGTGGGGATGTCGAAGTCGATCAGGACGTACTGACGGGCGACGAGCACCCCGCGGATCCGGCGGATCAGCACGCCGAGGGTGTGGACACCCTCCTCGTCGAGCTCGGCGTCGGGGCGGGAGAACAGCACCGCCTGACTGTGCATGATCGGGTCACCGAAGGGCACGAGTCCCGCCGCGCGCAGTGTGCTGCCGGTCTCGACCACGTCGGCGATCACATCGGCGACGCCGAGGCGGATGGCGCTCTCGACGGCGCCGTCGAGGTGCACCACGGTCGCCTCGACGCCGTGGGTGCGCAGGTGGTCCTCGACCAGGTTCTCGTAGCTGGTGGCGATGCGGGCTCCGCGCAGGTCCGTGACCTGTTCACGGGTGCCCTCCGGTGCTGCGAAGCGGAAGGTGGAGTGGGAGAAGCCCAGTTCCAGCAGGACCTCCGCCTCGGTGCGGGAGTCGGCGAGCATGTCCTGGCCGGTGATGCCGACGTCGACGGTGCCGGAGCCGACGTACACGGCGATGTCGCGGGGGCGCAGGAAGAACAGTTCGACGCCGTTCTCCTCGTCGACCAGCACGAGTTCCTTGCCGTGGCTCCGGCGCCGGTATCCGGCCTCGTGGAGCAGCTCCACGGCAGGCTCGGACAGGGCTCCCTTGTTGGGGACGGCGATGCGCAGCATGGGGGGTACTCCTCGGGCAGGTCAGACGGGGACGGACGGCGCAGGGGGGCGACGGTGATGGGGCGGCGAGGGTCTGTGGCCGGGCGCGGTCACAGGCGCTGGTAGACGTCGTCCAGGGTGATGCCCCGGGCGATCATCATCACCTGCACGTGGTACAGCAGCTGGGAGATCTCCAGGGCCGCGTCGGCATCGCTCTCGTACTCACAGGCCATCCAGACCTCGGCGGCCTCTTCGACGATCTTCTTGCCGATGCCGTGGACGCCCGAGTCCAGTTCGCGGACGGTGCCCGAACCCTCGGGGCGGGTGCGGGCCTTCTCGGCCAGCTCGGCGTACAGCTCCTCGAAGTTCTTCACCACTCCAGCCTACGGCGTCAGCAGGAGCGCCATTCACTCCTCCCGGGTGACGGTGGGGTCCAGGTGCTGGGTCTCGACCGTCACGCGTCCGGCGCTGCGGGCGTTCACCCGCCACCACACGAAGAACCCGATGAGCGTGAAGACCCCGTAGAACAGGTACATCAGCGCGCTCGCGTAGTACCCGGCGGAGATCAGCAGCGGCACGCCGACGATGTCCACCGCGACCCAGATCAGCCAGAACTCGACCCAGCCCTTGGCCATGCCGTAGGTCGCGAGGAGGCTTCCCATGAAGATCCAGGCGTCGGCCCACACGGGTTCGAAGGAGCCGAGTGCCCGGAACAGCGGCGTGAGGACGGCGGTGCCGCCGACGAGGGCGACGATCAGCAGTGCGCGGGTGCCCCAGGACGCCCAGCGCGGCTCCACGGCCGCGCCGCCGGTGTCACGGGCGCTGCGCCAGCGGTGCCAGCCGTAGATGCTGGTGGCGATGAACATGATCTGGCGTCCCGCCTGGCCGAGCAGGTTCTCGGGATTCGGGGCGTCGAACACGGCCCCGAGGAACACCGTCAGCAGCAGGACGTTGCCGATGATGCCGATCGGCCAGGCCCACACCTTGCGGCGCATCCCGCCGAGGGCGCTGAGCAGACCGAAGACGTTTCCGAGCACCTCGCGCCACAGGATGAAATGGCCGTCGCCGAACTCCAGGCGTGCCTCGAACAGCCACTGCAGGATCCCCATCTGGGTCCTTCCGCTCGGTCGGTCTCGGTGGTCTTACCACCGTGCCTCCCGTGCGTCCGGTGGGACGACGGATGCACTCTACCCCCGGGTCCCGGCGCGGCGGCGGCTGGGGTCAGGCATCGTGGGTGTGGGCGGCCGCGAGCTCACGCAGGGCGGTGATCTCCGCCGCGCAGTCCTCGGCCCGGTACACGGCGCTGCCGGCGACGAACACGTCAGCGCCAGCCTCCGCGGCCTGCCCGATGGTCTCCCGGCTGATTCCGCCGTCCACCTGGACCGACAGGGAGAGGTTCGCTGCGCTGATGGCCTCCCGGGTGCGGCGGATCTTCGGGAGCATGGCCTCCAGGAACGACTGTCCGCCGAAGCCCGGCTCGACGGTCATCACCAGCACCATGTCGAACTCACCGAGGATGTCCAGCAGGGGTTCGACGGGGGTGGCGGGCCGGAGGGCGACGCCGACCGCGACCCCGTGGCGCCGCAGCTCACGGGCCAGGCGCACCGGGGCAGCGGCGGCCTCGAGGTGGAAGGTGACGGAGTCGGCGCCCGCCTCCGCGAAGGGGACGGCGGTGCGGTCCGCGGCCTCGATCATGAGGTGGGCGTCGACCGGGATGGGGCTCGTGCGGGCGATCTGCTCGACCATCGCGGTGCCGAAGGTGAGGTTCGGCACGAAGTGGTTGTCCATCACATCGACGTGCACGGCGTCGGCGTCAGCGATCCGTGCGACCTCCGTCCCGAGGGAGAGGAAGTCGGCGTTCAGGATGGAGGGGTTGATGCGCGGGGCGGGGCTCATGCGGGGTGCTCCTCGGAGGCGACGGCGGGGGCGTCGTCGGCGGTGGAGTCGCCGGGGACGCGCAGGATGGTGATGAACATGGCGTCGGTGCCGTGCACGTGCGGCCACAGCTGGACGGTGGGCCCGGACCCGAGGTCGGTGTCGCGGGCTTCGGGACGAAGCCCCGCGCGAACGGCGTCGCGTGCATCGAGCTGCTCAAGGCCCGGGTGACGGCGCAGGGCGTCCTTGATAACCAACAGGGTCTCGGCGATGTGCGGGGAGCAGGTGACGTAGGCGACGACGCCACCGGGCACGGTCGCGGCGATGGCGCTGTCCAGCAGCTCCCCCTGCAGCACCGTCAGGGTGCCGATGTCCCCGGGGGTGCGGCGCCAGCGAGCCTCCGGGCGGCGGCGGAGGGCGCCGAGTCCCGTGCAGGGGACGTCGGCGAGGACGCGGGAGAACGTGGCGGGCCGTTCGGTGCCGAGGGTCCGCCCGTCGGCGGTGAGGGTGGTGATCTCGGCGCCGGCGTCGACGAGGCTGGAGACGGTGCGCTCCACGAGGCGGGTGCGGTGGGGCTGGACCTCGACGGCCAGCAGCTCGGCGTCGTGCTCGGGGGCGAGACCGCCGAGCAGCGCGGTCTTGCCGCCGGGGCCGGCGCACAGGTCGAGCCAGCGGCCGTTCTCCGCCTGCACGAGGGTGTCCGCGCCGAGCCCGAGCGCGAGGGCCATCAGCTGGGAGCCCTCGTCCTGGACGGCGGCGCGTCCCTCTCTGACGGGATCGATTCCGCCGGGGTCCCCGGAGGGCAAGGTCGCCGCGTAGGCGCTGAGGCGCCCGGGGCTCGCCCCACTGTCGATCATCTCGTCGATGTCGGTCAGCCCGGGGCGCATCACGAGCGACACCGTGGGGGCGGCGTTCTGGGCGGCGAGGAGCTCCTCGAGCTCGGTCGTGTCCCGGCCGTGGGCGCGCAGCGCGTCGCGCAGCGCACGCACGATCCAGGCGGGGTGGGAGTGGGCGATCGCGAGGTGGCCGATGAGGTCCTCCTCGCGATCCGGGGCGACTTCGGCGATCCAGTCGGTGCGGCTGCGCTCGCCGGTGCGGCGCAGGACCGCGTTGACGAAGCTTGCGGCGCCCGCGCCGACGACCTGCCGGGCGAGGGCGACGGTCTCGCTGGTGGCCGCGTGCGGGGCGACCTGCATGTCCAGCAGCTGGTAGGCGCCGAGCCGCAGCACGTCGCGCACTCCGGGTTCGACGTCCTCGGTGAGGTCACGGTCGATGCAGGCCTGCAGGATCGCGTCCAGTCGTCCCTGGGCGCGCAGCGTCCCGTAGAACAGTTCGGTGGCGAACGCGGCGTCCCGCCCGTGCATGCGGTGACGCCGCAGGACCTTCGGCAGCACCAGGTTTGCGTAGGCGTCGTCCTCTTCGACGGCGCGCATGGCCTCGTAGGCGACCAGGCGCGCGGAGGTGGCGGTGCGCGCCCGGTCGGAGGGGCGGTTCTCCGACCAGCCGCGGCGGGGTCCTCCGTGGCCGCGGCTGCCCGAGCGCTCGCGTCCGCGGTGGTCGCGTCCGGTGCCCCGGCGCTCGCGGTCACCGCCGCGACCGCTTT
>JAUNUA010000013.1:0-16672 GCA_030538435.1 Brachybacterium sp. | reverse complement strand
GCCGTCGCGGCGATCACGGCCTCCGTCGCGGCGGTCGCGCTCGTTCCCGCGTCGGTGGTTCCGCCGGTCGCGGTCCCTGCCGCCTCGTCGGTCCTCGCGGTGGTCGTCGTCGGGTGTCATGCGGTGGTCTCCTGCGCGGGGGTGGTGAAGGTGTCCTCAGGACCGAGGTTGGCCCCGCGCGCCCAATCGGCGGCGGCCATCGCCTTCTTTCCGGCGGGAGCGAGGGTGCCGAGGGCGATCGGCGTGGTGCCGGTCCCGACGTGCAGGGTCCGGCGGCCGGCGTAGAGGGCTCCCGGGGCGAGCGCGGGGAGGTCCGGCAGCTGCGGGTCCGTGGCGGGGTCGACGGTGATCCCGAGGATCTTCATCCGTGCGCCGTGCAGGGTCGTCCAGGCACCTGGGGCGGGGCTCATGCCGCGGATGTGCGCGGAGACCTGCTCCGCAGGCAGATGCCAGTCGATCGCGGCCTCGGCGGTGCGGAGTTTCGCGGCATGGCTGGGCTCCCCGGCGAGCTCGCTCTGCGCAGTGGCGGTGGCGCTGCCGTCGGCGAGGTCGGCAAGGGTGGAGGCGAGCAGTCGCGCGCCGCGCTCGGCGAGCTCCTCCAGGAGATCGCCACTGGTCGCGAGGGGGTCGATGGCGACCGGCTGCTGGCGCAGGACGTCACCGGTGTCCAGGCCCTCATCGAGCCGGAAGGTGGTGAGGCCCGTGCTGCTCTGTCCGGCGAGGATGGCCCGCTGCACGGGCGCGGCGCCCCGCCAGGAGGGCAGCAGGGAGAAGTGGAGGTTCACCCAGCCGTGCGGCGGGATGTCCAGGGCCTCGGCAGGGACCAGCTGGCCGTAGGCGACGACGGGGGCGACGTCCGGGGCGAGCGCGCGGATCTGCCGCGCCACCGCGGGGTCGCGCAGCGTGGTCGGGGTGAGGACCGGCACGTCGGCGTGCTCGGCGAGCTGCCGGATGGGGCTCGGGCGCAGTCTCCGCCCGCGGCCGCTCGGGGCATCGGGCCGGGTGAGGACGCCGACGACGTCGTGTCGCTCGTCCTCCAGCAGGACGCGCAGAGAGGGCACGGCGGTCTCGGGGGTCCCGGCGAACAGAAGACGCATGATGGGCCCAGTCTAGGCGCCGATTCCGGCGTCTGTTAGAAGACTGCCGGTGGGTCGAGCCGCACTCGCAGGGAGCCCGGGGCCTTGTGCGCGGAGCGGTGGGCGACACCGGCCTGCAGCGCGGCGGCGAGCTCCCGTGCCCGTGCCGGGTCGATGCGCAGCACCACCCGGGACTGTTCTTCGTGCTGGCGGTCCTCGCGGATTCCATCGACCGGGCCGAAGACGTCCGTGCCGTCGGGCAGCTGGGCGCTCTCCAGGAACGCGCGGCAGGCTGCCCGGTCCCCCACGATCTCGGCGACGCGAGAGAACGGCGGGAGGTCCAGTGCCTGCCGATCCGTGAGCACTCGGTCGAGGAATTGGCGGGAGCGGTGGGCGACCAGATCGCGGACGGCGGGAAGGGTTGAGGTGCCCACAACCAGCACCTCCCCACCGTGGTCGTGGGGCTGGACCAGCGCCACGGCGTTCTGCCACCGTCGCACCGCCTCCACGTCCGCGTCGTAGGCGGCGCGGGCGAGCATCGCGTCGGCGTCCAACAGCACCGCGGCCGCGTACCCGTCCGGCGGGGCCGGTTCGGCGCCCGGGGTGGAGACCACGATCGCGCCGTCCTCGACGGCGTCATCGGCCAGGGTGCCGTGCGCGCCCCCGGCGATGTGGAATGGGGCGTCGGGGAACGCACGTCGCAGCTCCTCGGCGGTGCGGGTCGACCCGATGACCACGGCGCGAACGCGGGTGCGGTCGCATTCCGGGCACCGGTAGCCATCCTCGCGTCGGCCGCAGACGGTGCACTGCAACGGTCCGTCTCGGCCGGCGAGCGCGAGGACTGCGGAACAGGTTGGGCACAGGCAGCGGGTGCCGCAGAAGGTGCAGGACACCGCCGGTACGTAGCCGCTGCGGGGCACCTGCACGAGCACGGGTCCGCGGGTGATCCCCTCGCGGATGACCCGCATCGCCTCCCCGGGGATGCGGTTGCGTCCTCCGCCGCCGTCACGCTCGCGCAGGTAGTCGTCCATGGCGGCGATGCGCGGGCGGACCGTGCCGAGCGGGGCGGGTACGGGTTCCAGCATCCGGAGGTATCCGGCGTCGGCGAGAGCCTGCAGGCGCGGGCTGCGGGATGCGGAGAGCAGCAGCAGCGCGGCACGCTCCTCCGCGGACCGGCATTCGAGCACCGTGCGGGTGTGGGGGTAGGGGGCGCGGGGCTCCTCCAGCAGATCATCCGCCTCATCCCACAGGACCATCAGCGCGAGGTCCCGCACCGGGGCGAAGGCGGCGGAGCGGGTGCCGACGACGATCCGGGAGGCGCCGCGCAGGATGCGCAGGAACGCCCGGTAGCGCTTCTCGGGGCCATCGGCGGCGAGCAGCACCTCCGGCTGCAGGCCGCGAGCCCGCAGCGCCTTTGCCACGCGGTGCACGTCCCGCTGGTCGGGGGCGATGACCAGCGCACCGGCACCGGGATGGTGGCGGTCGAGCGCCGCCACCGCGTCGGTCGCGACCGTCGTCCACGCATCGACCGGCTCGAGGACGATCCCGGCGCGGGGCACCGGCCCCTCGCTGTCCCCCGCGCGGGCGATGAGTGCCGGCAGCCCGGCGTACCGGGTGGCGGCGAGGGGGTCGGGGTCCGATTCTGCCGACGGGTCGGTGGGCTCGCCCGTGTCCGGCTCCTGCGCATCGCGGGCGTCGGTGCGGTCGGCGCGCTCCGCCCGGGCGTGGCGGGGCGGGAGCGCCAGGCGCAGCACGTCACCGATCGTTCCGGCGCCCCGGTCGGCGACCTCCCGGCAGATCCGCAGCATCGCCGGAGACATCACGACGTCCTCGGACACCAGGCGACGCAGCGGTGCAAGCGGCCGATCAGTACTCGGCTCGGACCCACGGGCGACGACGATGCCGTCCATCTCCTTGCCGGCGAACCGCACCTTCACCCGGGTGCCGGGCCGGGCGGCGGCGGTGTCTGCGGTCACCGCGTACTCGAAGGGGCGGTCCAGGTGCGGCAGCGCCCCGATCAGTTGCACCGCGGCGACCGGATCCTCCTCGGCGAGAGTGAATCCCGCGGTGGTGCGCAGGCGCGAGGACTGGTCGGGGCCTCCCGCACCGGGGGCGGACCCGGTGTCGGCCTCGGTGTCCGCCCCGGTGTCAGGGGGCTCGAAGAGACCCTGTTGCTCCGGGGTGGTCACGGCGGCGGGCTCAGCGGCGGCGGATGTCCACGAGGTCGCAGACGAAGATCAGCGACTCTCCCGGGGCGATGACCGGCGGGGCGCCGTGGTCGCCGTAGGCGAGGGCTGCGGGGATCTCCAGCCGGCGGCGGCCGCCGACCTTCATCCCCTGAACGCCCTGGTCCCACCCGGTGATGACCTGCCCGACACCGAGCTGGAAGCGCAGCGGCTCGCCACGGTTCCAGGAGGCGTCGAACTCTTCCCCCGTCGCATGGGACACGCCGACGTAATGCACGTCGACCACGTCCCCGGCCCGGGCCTCCTCACCGTCCCCTTCCGTGAGGTCGCGGACGACGAGATCGGTCGGGGCGTCACCCTCGGGCGGGTCGATCTCGGGCTTGGACGACGGGTCGGTGGTCATCACGGAGGTCCCCTTTTAGTCAGGCAGTGTCTTCATGTCCTGATCTCTTATCCGCTCGTTCCTCGCGGATACGTCGATCAGGCTTGAGCGTGCTTCGCGGCGTACAGGATATCGGCGACGAACACGAGGGTCTCCTCGCGCAGCGGGTTGTCCTCCGGCGCCTCGCCGTAGGCGTCCTCCGGAGGGATCACGAGGACCACCTGGCTTCCCACCGGCAGGTCCTCCAAGCCTTCGTCCCAGCCGGTGATGACACCGCCCTGGCCCAGCACGAAATCGAACGGCGCGCCCCGCTCCCAGGAGGAGTCGAACTGCTCGCCATCGGACCACGTCCACCCGGTGTAGTGCATCGCCAGGGCATCCCCGGGCGCGGTGCTCTCCCCGTCCCCCAGGATCGTCACGTGCACCTGCGTCTCCGTCGGCGGATCCCCCTCGGGCGGCCCCTCGAGGCTCGGGGCGCCGTCCTCGGCGGGGGTGATCGCGGGCAGGTCCTCCGGCGGCTCCTGCTCCTCACCCTCGGCGCGGTCCAGCGCCTTCCCCAGCACATCGGACACCTGGATGATGGTGTGGGCCTGCCCTCCCTCGCCCTGCAGCTGGCCGACCATCAGCAGGCGGCTGCCGACGGTCGCGGAGGTGAGGAAGTCGACGGTCTCCTGGCCGTTCTGCTCCGCATCCACCGTGAGGTAGTTCGCGAAGCCGTCCCGCCAGGCGGAGGTGAGGACATCACCGGTGGAGCCGTCGATGTACACCGTGTGCAGGGCGATCGTGTCACCTTCCTCGATCGCCTCACCGTCCCCCGCGGTGATGATCTCGGTGGCCGGCCCGTCGAGCTCGAGCGGCGAGGAGAAGTTGACGTCCGGCTCCTCCCCCACCGTCTCGCTGACCTGCACCGTCTCGCTGAGCTCCGGGGCCGGCTCGGTGGTCTCGGCGGGGGTGGTGGTCGTGGCCGTCCCCTCGTCGTCGCCGCAGGCGCTGAGGCCCACGGCCGCCGAGGTGAGCAGGGCGGAACTGAACAGGGTGCGTCGGCGGATCACCGCGGGACCTCTCATCCGGGGACGGGCGCCCTTCCCCGGGCGCGGACGAGCCCAGACTACGACCCCGCGCGCGCACTGGCTCCCAGGCGACACCGGGCACCGACCACGTGCTGATACGTTGATCCGTCGGCCGGAACGCCGAACCGTGCGCCCGACAAGGAGAACCATGACCGGCCAGCAGGTGGAACCCACGCGCCTCGCGGACCTGGCGCGCAGCGGTGGGACCCCGCTGATGGCGACGGGGGTGCTCGCGCGGCTCCCGTTCTCCACCACTCCGATGATCCTGCTGCTGGCCACGGCCACCACCACCGGCAGCTACGGGACCGCAGGCGCAGCCGTCGCAGGTCTCGGCATCGGCGGAGCCGTCGCCGGGCCACTGATCGGGGTCTGGGCCGACCGCGTGGGCCCGCGCATCCCCATCGCCGCTGTCACCCTCGCCCAGATGGCACTCCTGGTGGTGTTCGCCCTCGCCCTCGGATCGGTCTCCGATGTGGTTCTCATCGCGATCGCCACCGCGCTCGGTGCCGCGAACCCGGTGATCGGCTCCTTCGGACGCTGGGCGTGGTCGCAGCGGTTGGAGCACCACCCCAGCCGGCGCGGGGCGATCTCCACGGCCATGGCGTGGGAGACGATGGCCGACGAGACCGGGTTCGTGATCGGCCCGGTGATCGGGTCGGTGCTGTTCGCTCTCCTCGGCGGGCCGACCACGCTGATGGGTCTCGCCGGGCTCGCGCTCCTCGCCTCCACCCTGTTCATCGGGGCGTTGCCGCGCCCGACGGCTGCCGCCCCCGAGCTCGGGGCGGGTCTGCTCGCGGGCCTGCGCTCCCTGCCCTTCGCCGTCCTCGTGCCCTGCGGCATCGTGGCGCTGCTTGTCGGTTCCGTGTTCGGCTCCGTGCAGACCGGTGTCGCCGAACAGTTCGCGGAGTCGGGCCGGACGGGCCTGGCCGGCCCGGTCTACGGCGCTCTCGGCGTGGGCAGTGCCATCGGAGCCGCGCTGTCCACCCGCCTCCCCGTCGCCTGGAGCTCCCGTCGTCGTCTGCTGCTGGCGGGTGCGGTGCTCGCCGGTGCCGGAGTGGCGATGGCCGCCGCCGAAGGTCCGGTGCTGCTGGCGGCCGGCTGCGCCGTCGCGGGCTTCGGGGTGGCCCCGTCGCTGGCGACGGTGTACGCGCGGATGGAAGGGGCCGTGCCACGGCGGCGCCTCACCACCGCGATGGTGGCGCTCGCGACCTGCACCGCCGTCGGGGTGTCCCTCGGCGCCGCCGGAGCGGGTCAGCTGATCGACGCGGGCCTCACCGGCACGGTCCTGCTGGGGGCCTCCCTCGCCGGGGTGCTGATCATGGTGACGGGGCTCGCGCTGCGCGAGGAGTGAGGGGGACGCACCGGGCTCAGCGCGACCCCCATCCAGCGATGCGCCAACCAGGGAGAGTGTGTGTGTCGGGGATCAGTCGCGCGCGATCTCGGCCAGCAGCGCGGTGACGGCCTCGCTCTCGGTGGCGAAGGGGTCCATCACCTGCACCGGCATGGCGCCCTGACGGACCAGACGCATGGTGGTCCAGTCCACGACGTGGTCAACGCCGTGGGCGCGGGCGGCCCGGACCACCTGTCCGCGCAGGTGCGCCCGCGTGGTGGTGGGCGCTGTGGTGCGGGCGCGCTCGATGCGCTCCTCGGGGAGGATGCGCGGGGCGGCGCCGCGGCGCTGCAGGGTGCGGAACACGCCGCGCTGTGGGTCGATGTCGTGGAGCGCGTACTCCAGGCGCTGGATCCTCGGGTCATCGAGCGGCAGGTCGTGGCGCGCGGCGACCTGGTCCATCAGGCGCTTCTTGATCGCCCAGTCCAATGTCGTCGAGGCCCAGGTGAGATCCTGCGTGCGCACGGCGTCCAGGGCCCGCTGCCAGGTCTCGAGGGTCTCGCGTTCGTCGTCGGACTCTGCGAGCGCAGAGACGGCATCGAGGTAGTGCTGTTGGATGTCCAGGGCGCTGGCGGTGCCGCCGCCGACGAGGTCCATCTGCTCGGTGCCGGTGAGGTCCCGCGCGATCGCGCGGATCGCGGTGATCGGGGCGGCGAGCTCGAGGCTGCGGATCGCCCGCCCGGACTCGATGAGGCGCAGCACCAGGTCGGTGGTCGCGAACCGCAGATGGGTGGATACCTCGCTCATGGTGGAGTCCCCGACGATCACGTGCAGGCGGCGGAAACGGGTGGGGTCGCCGTGGGGCTCATCGCGGGTGTTGATGATCGGGCGGGTGCGCGTGGTGGCGGAGGAGACCGCTTCCCACATGTGGTCGCTGCGACGGGAGAACACGAAGCGCGGCTCCTCGTCGCCGTGGCCGTCCGCCGGGGAGACCACGCCGCCGGCGCCGGTCACGATCTGGCGGGTGATGAGGAACGGCAGCAGCAGCTGCGGGAGGCGTGTGAACTCCCCGCGTCGATCCACCAGGTAGTTCTCGTGGGATCCGTAGGAGTTCCCGGCGGAGTCCAGGTTGTTCTTGAACAGGTGGATGACGGCGTCCTGGCCCTGCGCGGCGAACTCCTCGTTCGCCTGCCGGGCGAGGTCGGCCAGGATCCGCTCCCCCGCGAGGTCCTGGGCGACGACCTCCCACCAGTCGTCGCACTCGGCTGTCGCGTACTCGGGGTGGGAGCCGACGTCGAGGTAGAGACGCCCGGCGTTCTCGAGGAACACGTTCGAGGAGCGGCCCATCGCCACGACCGGGCGGAACAGCTCGCGGGCGGCCTGCTCCGGCTCCAGGGCGCGGGTACCGTCGGCCCGGACGCACAGCAGCCCGAACTCGGTCTCCAGACCTCCGATGCGGCGGATCATCGCCTCACTGGCCGCCCTTCTGGACGAAGGACCGCACGAAGGTCTCCGCGTTCTCCTCGAGCACGGAGTCGATCTCGTCCAGCAGGTCTTCCGAGCCGCTCAGCGAGGCGTAGGTCTGCCCCCCGGTGGTCGACTCCTCGGCGTCGTGGTCCTCGTCGTCGCCGCCGCCGGCGGGGGTGATCTGGCTCTGGCTCATCGGGGGTCTCCTTCGTCGTGGTCCGGGGTGGCGGTCATCGCGGCGCGCAGGGCCGCGATGATCTCGTCTGCGTCTGCGGCGGGGTCGACGCCATGGCGCGCGCACCAGGAGCCGGAGCCGATGCGGGGGTCGGCGAGGCGGACCCTCGCGGCATGTCCGCCGTCGGCCAGGGTGAGCACATCCCATCCGGCGGAGGGCACCGTGTCGCGGTGGTGGCGGATCAGATGGCCGCGCAGATGGGCGCGGGTGCTCTCCGGGGGTGTGCGCATCGCCTGCTCCGCCGCGGACTCCTCGATCAGGGTGCGGACCCTCCCCGCGGCGCGGAGCTTCTCGTACAGGCTGCGCGCGGGGCGCAGGTCGCTGAACTGCAGGTCGATCGCGGCGAGCCGCGGATCCTCCCATCCGATGCCGTGCCTGTCCTTGTACCCCTCCAGCAGGGCGAGCTTCGCGGCCCATTCGACACGGTCGGCCGCCTCACGGGGGTCCCGTGCGAGGACCTCCAGCAGCGACAGCCACTGGGAGGTGACGGCCTGGGTCTCCTCGTCGTCGGTCGCGGCGTGGGCAGCGATCGCCTCCGCGTAGGCGCGCTGGATCTCCAGACCCGTGAGGGAGCCGCCGTCTGCGAGCGGCACGTGGCGGCGCAGCGTCGGATCGTGACTGATCGCGTGGGTCGCCGCCACCGGGTCCGCCAGGCGGATCCGCGGCAGGATCTGCTCCCCCGTCCGGTGCTCGCGCTCCAGTGCCGCGAGCACCAGGCTGGTCATGCCGAGCTTGAGGAACGTCGCCGTGTGCAGCTGGGTGGCGTCACCGATGATCACGTGCAGACGGCGGAACCGGGCGGGATCCCCGTGCGGCTCGTCACGGGTGTTCACCAGCGGCCGGTTGAGGGTGGTCTCCAGCCCCACCTCCGCCTCGAAGAAGTCGGCGCGGGAGGAGATCTGGAACCCGGGGACGTCGCCGCGCGTCCCGCGCCCGACGCGCCCGGCGCCCGTGATCACCTGGCGGGATGCGAAGAAGGGCACCAGGGCGGCGATCACGGCGTCGAACGGCACCGCCCGCTCCAGCAGGTAGTTCTCGTGGGTGCCGTACGAGGCGCCTTTGCCGTCCGTGTTGTTCTTGTACAGCACCACCGCGGGCACGCCGTCGGTGTCCTCGAGGACGCGCATGGCCTCGCGGGCGATCAAAACCCCGGCGCGGTCCCAGATGACTGCCTCGCGGGCGCTCATCACCTCCGGTGAGGAGTACTCGGGGTGGGCGTGGTCGACGTACAGCCGCGCGCCGTTGGTGAGGACGGCATTCCCGATCGAGCGGTGCAGCGCCCAGGCGAGGAGGTCGCCGTCCGAGGCGCCCTCCGGGGGGACCTCGGGGGCCTGGAGAGGAGCGTCGAGGTCGGCGCTCGGCAGGTCGATGGACGGCACGTGCGCGTCCTTCACCTGGTCCGTGAGCTGCGTGGGGTGTGCCGCGGCGCGGGTGACCTCGAAGCCGCGCGCGTCCTGCAGGGGCGTCTCGTCGCCGTAGTCCCACCGCACCCGTCGACCGCGTGCCGTGGGGTCCTCGGCGGTGTCGGCCAGCAGCGCGTACGCGGCGACCGTGAGGTGGGACAGCTGGATCGAGGAGCCTGCACCGGTGCGGGCGCGCTGCTCGGCATCGGCGTGGATCACCCCGAACTCCGTCTCCAGGCCCATCGGCCGGCGGGTGGTCAGCGGCCCCGCAGTCGGGTTGGGCTCGGTCGCGCTCATGCGGACGTCCCGCGACGCAGCGCCGTGATCCGGTCGATGCGGCGTCCCCGACGACCGGAGAGGCGGGCCCATTCGTCGGGGTGGGCGCCGGAGGGCAGGTCCTCGTTCTCCGCGAACTCGGTGTCGATCGCCTCCAGGAGGTGGTCGCGGGAGATGCCCGCCACCCCGGTCGCCAGGTAGTCCTTCACGGCGTTCTTCTTGGCGCGGTCGACGATGTTGCGCAAGGTCGCGCCGGAGACGAAGTCCCGCAGGTGCAGATCCTCCACCACCCCATCGGAGTACTCCAGGCGGACGAACGCGGTGGAGTCGTCGGCGGCGTACAGGGTCTCCACCGCGAGGTCCAGCAGGGCATCCCGTTCGGTGCGCAGCGGCACCTGATCGTCGAGGTACAGGGCGAGGATCTCGCGGGCGGCGGCGCGGTCCGGTCGCTCCACGCGGATCTTCACGTCCAGGCGGCCCGGGCGCAGGATGGCGGGGTCGATCATGTCCTCACGGTTCGAGGCGCCGATCACGATCACGTTCTCCAAGGACTCGACGCCGTCGATCTCGGCGAGGAGTTGCGGGACGATGGTCGTCTCCACGTCGCTGGACAGTCCCGTCCCGCGGGTGCGGAACAGTGACTCCATCTCGTCGAAGAACACCACGACGGGCATCCCCGCCTCGGCGCGCTCGCGGGCGCGCTCGAACACGAGACGGATCGACCGCTCGGTCTCCCCCACGTACTTGTTCAGCAGTTCCGGGCCCTTGACGTTCAAGAAGAAGCTCGCCTCCAGGGCCTCCTCGACATCGATGCCGCGGGCCTCGGCGCTGCGGATGGCCAGCTCACGCGCGACGGCTTTGGCGATCATCGTTTTCCCGCATCCGGGTGGGCCGTACAGCAGGACACCCTTCGGGGGGCGCAACCCGTACTCGCGGTAGAGGTCTTGATGCAGGAACGGCAGTTCGACCGCGTCGCGGATGGTCTCGATCTGCGGTCCGAGGCCGCCGATGCGCTCGAAGGAGGTGTCCGGCACCTGCTCGAGGATCAGATCGGTGATCTCCGCTCTCTCGATCTGTTCGAGGACCAGTTGGGCGCGCAGGTCCACCAGCACCTGGTCCCGCGGGTGCAGGGGGACATCGGCGACGGTTCCCGCGCGGGCGAGCGCGCGGGTGTCCTCACTGGCGACCTGCACCAGGACGCGCCCGTCGGGCAGTTCCTCCAGGACGCTGACGACGGTGCCGCCGTCCAGGCGTCGGGCGGTCTCCACCGCGGCGAGGGACTCGTTCAGCATCACCTCGGTGCCGGGGACGAGGGCATCCAGGTCGAGGTCCGCGGAGGTGGCGATGCGCAGGCGCCGGCCGTTGTGCAGCACGTCGATGCGGGTGCCCTCCGCGCGCCGCAGGAACGTCGCGTACGGGTTCGGCGGGTCCCCGACCCGCTCCAGGTCCTCCTTCAGAGCCAGGATCTGGGTGCGGGCCGAGCGCAGGCTCGCCACCAGGCGGTCGTTCTGCTCGGCGAGGCGGGTCAGTTCCCCCTGCATCTCCTGGTAGGTCTTCACGGTGCTCATCGGGCCCTCACCGGTCCCGGCCCTGGCGGATGTCGCGCAGTGCACGCTTGATCTTGCGGGGGGCGACCCCCCGCTCGCCGAGGTCCTGGGCGTCCCAGGTGGTGTCGGTGCCGCCGAACCCGTCGTTGTCGGGGTGGTCGATCTCCCCGGCCTCACGGGCACCGGGGGCAGGACGTCGCTTGCGGGTGAGGGCCTCGGTGCCGTGGGCGGTGCGGCGGGCGGTCAGGAGGAAACCGGTGTGGGCGTTCATCCGGTGCTCGGGCCGCACCGCGAGGCCCTCGAGATGCCATGGACGGACGAAGGACTCCCAGGCGTGCGGCTCGGTGAACTGGCCGTGGTCGCGCAGCGCCTCGGCGGTGCGGGACAGCTGGGTGACCGTGGCGACGTAGGCGAGGAACACGCCGCCGGAGACGAGCGCATCGGCTGCGACGTCGATGCACTCCCAGGGGGCGAGCATGTCCAGCACCACGCGGTCCGCGACGGGCCCCTCGGCGGCGAGGTCCGCGGCGACGTCCTGGAAGTCTCCGACGGTGAGGTCCCACGCGGGGTGGTCCTCACCGAAGTAGGTGGTGACGTTCTCCCGGGCGACGGTCGCGAAGTCCTCGCGCCGCTCGATCGAGTGGACGGATCCCTCCGGTCCGACGGCGCGCAGGAGCGCAGTGGTGAGACCTCCGGATCCGACGCCGGCCTCGAGGACGCGTGCACCGGGGAAGATGTCCCCCCACATGAGGATCTGCGCGGAGTCCTTGGGGTAGATGATCGCGGCGCCGCGCGGCATCGACAGCATGTAGTCGCTGTACAGGGGGCGCAGGGCCTGAAAGCGATTGCCCTGGGAGTCCTCGACGACGACACCGTCCTCCGCGCCGATCAGCAGGTCGTGGCGCAGCATCCCGCGGTGGGAGTGGAACTCCCCGCCGTCCTTCAGGGTGATGGTGTTCATCCGTCCGCGCGGGTCGGTGAGCTGCACCTTGTCACCCGTGACGAAGGGACCGGTGCGGTCCAGGCGGGCGCGCTCGGCTGTGGAGGTCATGGATTCCAGTCTAGGTCGCGGGCCCAGGCCCCATGCTGCACGTTCACCGGTGGCGAAGGGCACTCTCGACATCGCCCACGGTGATCGTCCCGAGAACCTGACCGGCCGCATCGCGCAGCAGCAGGACCTGGGCATCCTGGTCGATGAGGGCCTCGATCGTCTCCCGGGCGGGCCGATCCGCGGTGACGCTGCCGATGCGCAACGGGGGCCCGGTGACCGCGCTGAGAGGGACGAGAGACCGCGATGCCACGTGAGCGAGGGCGTCGGCGTCCAGACGCGCGGCGCGCCCGTCGGCATCGACCGCGAGAATGTGCGGAGGCTCCACCCCCGGCGGGATGTCGCCGACGGTGCCATCGGCGGGCAGCAGCACCACCGGATGGGCCACCCGTCGCAGGTCCAGGGTCTCCAGCCGCTTCTCGGTGGCCGCGGCGCGCAGCGCCGTGGTCGCACCGTGCCAGAGCGTTCCCGCGATGATCATCGCCCACACCAGCACCAGGATGAGCACCCCGGGGTAGCCGCTGCGCCACACCAGCAGGAACGCGAGGACCACCACGGCGACCGCGATGGCGCGACCGATCCACGCGGTGACGACCGTACCGGTGCGCCGGTCGCGCAGGACGGCTCCGAGCATTCCCTCCAGCGCGCGGCCACCGTCCATGGGCAGCCCGGGCAGGAGGTTGAAGACGGCGAGGGCGTAGTTCAGCGTCGATCCGTACCCGAGGAAGATCGCGGCTGCGCCGCCGGGCTCTGCGAAGCCGGCGCCGAAGGCGCAGAGCACACCGATGAGCGCGTTCGTGCCCGGTCCGACCAGGGAGATCACGATGGAGGGGATCGCCCCGGTCCTCCCCCCGGAGTACTGCGTGTGCCCGCCCCACAGGTTCAGGGCGATGTGGTGCACCCGGGCTCCGAAACCGCGGGCGGCGACCGCGTGCGCAATCTCGTGCAGCAGCACCGAGAGGATCAGGAACATCGCGATCCCGACGGACAGCGCCAGCGCCCCGGCGGCAGTGCTTCCCGCGGTTGCCGCGATCGCGGGGTGCACGATCACCGCCAGCAAGCCGATCGTGACCAGGGTGCCGCCACTGACCTGCACCGGCGGCAGAGGGCCGAGGCGAATGCCGCGTGGGCTCACGGGTCCTCCTCGAAGCGGTGACGGGGTGTGTGGTCCCCCGGGGAACGGGACGCCGACGGCGGCAGGCGACGACGCGACACCGGCGCGGCGGCGCTCATGGGACTGCGGGGAGCATATCGGTCGGGGCCGATGCCACGGTGCGAGCCCCTAGACTGTGCGGATCGCAGCAGGCGGGGCGCGTCCGGCGCCCAGCGAAGGGAGGACCCGCGAGGGATGACGGACCAGGAGACGGGACGTGTCGCCATCGCCGCGTTCAGCGGATGGAACGACGCCGGGGAGGCCGCGAGCGGCGTCATCGAGCATCTGCTGCGTGTCTGGCCCCACCGCCGGCTGGGGACGATCAACGCCGAGGAGTACGTCGACTTCCAGGTGAACCGTCCGATGATCCGGACGGACGACCGGGGGATCCGCCGGATCGACTGGCCGGACACTCATGTCGACCTGCTTTCGGCGCCTCACGGTGAGGAGATCCTGGTCGTGCACGGCCCCGAGCCCTCCACGCGGTGGCGGAGCTTCTGCGCGGAGGTGCTGGAGCTGCTGGCCAGGAATGACGCGACGAGGATGGTCGCCGTCGGGTCGCTGCTGGCGGATTCGCCGCACACGCGTCCACTGCCGGTGAGCTCCTGGCAGGAGCTCGGGAGCAACCATCCGATCGAGCGGGAGGCGTACGAGGGCCCGATCGGGGTGCCGGCGGTGCTCGCCCGCACCGCTGTCGACACGGGCCTGCAGACCGTGTCCCTGTGGGCGCAGGTCCCCCACTACGTGTCGCAGAACCCGTCCCCGAAGGCGGTGCTGGCGCTGGTCCGCGGTCTGCAGGACCAGCTCACCTCGACTATCCCGCTCGGCGACCTGGAGGAGGATGCCGAGGCGTGGCAGCGCGGTGTGGACGAACTGGCGCGCACGGATCCGGATGTTGCCGACTACGTGCGTCGTCTGGAGGAGGCGCAGGACGCGGCTGGTCTGCCGGACGCGACCGGGGATGCCATCGCCCGGGAGTTCGAGCAGTTCCTGCGGCGCCGCGACGACGAGCACTGATCGGGCACCATTCCGGCACGCAGGCGTGTTACGCGAACCAGTGGTGAGGGATATGCGGCCCTCGCTCGCGTGCGTGAGTGACGATGTCAGGCGGGGTCGTCCGCCAGTAGGTCGACGCCGAACAGTGCATCGACCGCGGCCGCTACGTCCCCGGGCGCCCCGGCGGGCACCGTCCCGTTCGTGAGCGCGGATGGTGGGTCCTCTCCGCCCGCCCAGGCATCGAGGATGCGCAGGGCGCGCGGGGTGTCGAGGTCATCGCGCAGCGCCTGCCGCAGGGCGTCGACCACCGCGGGATGCTCGGTCCCGTCGCGCCGGTCGCGGGCGGCCCGCTCCCGGAAGGCGCGCAGGCGATCCGCGGAGGACGCGAGGAGATCCTCGGTCCACTCCCAGTCCGCCCGGTAGTGGTGGCCCATCAGCACCAGGCGGACCGCCCGGGGGTCGACGCCGCGAGCGGTGAGGCGGGAGACGAACACGAGGTTGCCGAGCGACTTGCTCATCTTCTCGCCCTCGTAGGCGACCATTCCTGCGTGCATGTAGTGGTCGGCGAACTCCGAGCCGAGGGCCACCGCGTGGGCGGCGCTCATGTCGTGGTGGGGGAAGATGAGGTCGCTTCCGCCGATCTGCACGTCGAAGGGCAGGGCGAGCGTGCGCGAGGAGATCACCACGCATTCGACGTGCCAGCCGGGGCGTCCGCGTCCGAGCACGGTACTGTCCCAGGCGGGCTCTCCCGCCCGGGCCGCCGACCACACCAGCGGGTCGAAGGGGTCGCGCTTGCCCGGCCGGTCGGGGTCCCCACCGCGGTCGGCGAAGACCTCCATCATCTGCTCGCGGCTCCACCCGCTGACCTCGCCGAGTCGGCCGTCGACCGCCAGGTCGAGGTACCAGTCCGCCCCGTCGGTGTCCAGGGCGTCCGGGGTCTCCACGCGGTATGCGCGCCCGGTGCGGGCCAGCTCCCCGACATCCTCGATGATCGCGTCCATCGATTCGCTGACGGAGAGGTAGCTGTCCGGGGCGATGATCCGCAGCGCCTCCATGTCCGAGGTGAACAGCGCAGTCTGCTCCGCAGCGAGGTCCTGCCAGTCCACATCGTCCCGGTGTGCCCGCTCAAACAGGGGGTCGTCCACGTCGGTGACGTTCTGGGCCACCTCCACGCGGTGCCCGGCGTCCAGGAGTGCCCGGTGCACGAGGTCCGCAGCATGGTAGGTCGCGGCGTGACCCATATGGGTGGAGTCGTACGGGGTGATCCCGCAGACGTACAGCCGGGCGGTGCGACCGTCGCGCGGGAGGATCTCGGCGGTCCTGCCGCTGCGGCTGTCGTGGAGTCGCAGCGGCGGTGTCCCCGCGGGCTCGAGGGGTGTCACGCGAGGGGAGGACCAGCTCTTCACCCTGCGATCATACGGGTGCAGGTCACCGGGAAACGGTGTGCTGGCTTCCGCTCAGGAGCCGGCGAGGGGATGGATCACACCGGCGCCCAGCAGCACCAGCAGGCCTATGCCGGCGATGATGCGGTAGATCACGAAGATCATGTAGGAGCGGTTCTCGATCAGCCGCATGAACCAGACGATCACCGCGAAGCCCACCGCGAAGGACACCAGGGTCGCCACGCCGATCGCGATCAGGTTCGGCTCCCCCGCGGCGGTCGCGGCGGCGCTGCCCTCGGCGGTCAGCAGGCGCGGCACTTCCTGGGCTGCCTTGTAGAAGCCGGAGGCGAAGACCGCGGGGATCGCCAGCAGGAAGGCGTACCGCGCGGAGGCCTTGCGGGTGTACCCCATGGCGAGCCCCGCGGTGATGGTGCCGCCGGAGCGGGAGACCCCGGGGATCAGCGCGAGCGCCTGGGCGAGACCGAAGATGATGCCGTCGCGCACCGAGAGCTGGTCGAGCTCCTTCTTCTGGGTGCCGAAGCGATCGGCGAGGGCCAGGAAGATCGCGAACAGGATCAGCATCGACGCGGTGATGTAGAGGTTCCGCAGACCGGTGTCGATTTGGTTCTCGAACAGCAGGCCCAGGATGCCGATGGGCAGGGACCCGAGGATCACCAGCCAGCCCATGCGGGCGTCGGAATCTGAGTGCGGCATCCGTCCGATGACGGCGAGGCACCAGTGCTTGATGATCCGGACGATGTCGCGCCAGAAGTAAAGAACGACCGCGGCTTCCGTCCCGATCTGGATGATGGCGGTGAACGCGGCGCCCGGCTCCCGGCCCGGCATCAGGAATTCTCCGACCACGCGCAGGTGGGCGCTGGAGGAGACAGGAAGGAACTCCGTGAGCCCTTGGACGATGCCGAGGATCACGGCGTCGAGAAAGGTCACAAGGTCTCCTCGGAGCCGGCGGGGTGGTGCGGTCCCCCACTATGCACCCTGGGTTCCGCTGTCGGGGCCAGGGGGCGGTGTGACGGTCACCGCGATGGGTGCGTCCGGGCGGAGGTCGCTCCGGGAGAGCGGTCAATCCTCGTCGTCGAAATCGTCGTCCTCGTCGTCGAAGT
>JAUNUA010000279.1 GCA_030538435.1 Brachybacterium sp. | reverse complement strand
GCCGGTTACTACCTGATGGAGCAGTCGCCGCCGCACCGGGACCTGCGCATCGACGTCATCGCCATCCACCTGCCGCACGGTGACGTCGAGAACGCTCGCCTGCAGCACCTCACCGGGGTCGGCCAATGACGATCGGGCGCACCCTCGCCACCGCTCTCACCGGTCTCGAGGGCACGATCGTCGAGGTGGAAGCGGACATCGCGGAAGGACTGCCCGCCTTCGCCATCGTCGGCCTGCCGGACTCCTCCACCCTGCAGGCCCGCGACCGTGTCCGCTCAGCGATGGGACAGATCGGCATCCACGTCGCCTCCCGCAAGGTCACCGTCAATCTCAGCCCCGCCTGGATGCAGAAGAGCGGCTCGAGCTTCGACCTCGCCATCGCCGTCGCGCTGCTCGCCGCGCAGGAACGGATCCCCGCCGACGTCGTCGCCCGGCGTGTGCACCTCGGGGAGCTGGGCCTGGACGCCCGCATCCGCCCCGTCCCCGGGATCCTCCCGGCCCTCCTCGCCGCCCGCGACGCCGGTGTCGAGGTCGCCGTGGTCCCCGCCGCGAACGGCGCCGAGGCCAGACTTGTCGACGGCATCACCGTGGTGGAGGCGCGCGACCTCGCCGAGGTCGCTGAGCACTACGGCACCGACGTGCGCCTGCGCAATACCGCCCCCGCGGACCTTCCTGGCCCGGTGGAGGCGGGTCCGGGCCTGGAGCGGGAAACCGTCGACTTCTCCGATGTGGTCGGTCAAGCGGAGGCACGCCACGCCGCGGAGGTCGCCGCGGCTGGAGGCCACCACCTCCTGCTGAGCGGGCCTCCGGGCGCCGGGAAGACCATGATCGCCGCTCGCATCCCCACCATCCTGCCGGACCTCGAGGATGAGGACGCTCTCGCCGTCAGCGCTGTCCACTCCGTCGCCGGCCGCTTCGACGCCCGCGATGGCCTCATGCGCCGACCCCCGTACGAGAACCCGCACCACACCGCCACCCCATCCAGCATCGTCGGCGGGGGAGCGGGCATCGCCCGACCGGGAGCGATCTCCCGCGCCCACGCCGGGGTGCTGTTCCTCGACGAAGCACCCGAGTTCCCCTCCCGCGTCCTGGAATCTCTGCGCGAACCCCTGGAGAGCGGCGACGTCACCCTGCACCGCGCCAAGGGCGTCGCCCGCTACCCGGCGCGCTTCCAACTGGTCCTCGCCGCGAACCCCTGCCCCTGCGGGAAGGCATGGGGGAAGGGCACGGACTGCACCTGCACGCCACTGGCCCGCCGCCGCTACGTGGCGCGGCTCTCCGGTCCCGTCCTCGACCGGATCGACATGCGCATCACCGTGCCCCCGGTGGATCTCCGCCGCACCGGAGGGAACGCGGCCGAGGAATCCAGCGCCGACATCGCCCACCGCGTCGCCTCGGCAAGGCAGCGGCAGCGCGACCGGCTGCGGAACACCCCGTGGGTCCTGAACGCCCAGGTGCCCGGCCGTTCCCTGCGCCGGGAGTTCGCCCCTGCCCCCTCCGAACGGCGCCTGCTGGACCGCGCCGTCGAGACCGGACGGCTCACCCTCCGCGGCCACGACCGCGTGCTCCGCCTCGCCTGGACCCTCGCCGACCTCACGGCGGAGGAATCGCCCGGGCCGGAGCACATCGGGCGGGCCCTCGCGCTGCGCGGAGGGGAGATCCGATGACCGCAGCACCCACCACCGACCACGATCGGCTCGCCCGCATCACCTGGTCGCTGATCGCCGAACCCAGCGACCCTGTCGCGCTGCTCGCCCGGGAGGTCCTCGGAGCAGGCACCGCCCTCGACCTCGCCCGGGAGGCGGGCCCCGCGGAAGCCGCGACAGCCCTGGGCGCCCGCAGCGACACCGAGGGGCGCAGCATCCCGGCCGCACTGGACCGCTGGCGGGCCCGCCTGGCCGTCGTCCACCCCGAGCGCACCCTCGAGACCGCGGAGCGGCGCGGCATCCGCGTCGTCGTGCCCGGTGATGCCGAATGGCCGCCCCTCCTGGATGACCTCGAGCGCGCCACCCCCCACTGCCTGTGGGCGTGCGGCCCCGACTCCCTGGCCGAGCGCACGACCGGGGCCCTGTCGATCGCCCTCGTCGGGTCCCGCGCCTCCACCCCCTATGGAGAGGACACCGCCGTATCGATCGGCGGTGCCTGCGCGGGACGGGGTGCCACCGTCGTCTCCGGCGGGGCCTACGGGATCGACGCCGCCGCCCACCGAGGTGCACTCGCCGCCGTGGACGGTGGCGGATCCGGAGCGACCATCGCGATCCTCGCGGGCGGTCTCGACGCCCTCTATCCGCGGGGCAACACTGCCCTGCTGGAGGAGATCCGCGACCGCCATCTGCTCCTCAGCGAGGCCCCGCCCGGCACCGCGCCCACCCGGTGGCGGTTCCTCGCCAGGAACCGCCTGATCGCGGCGCTCTCCCGCGCAGTCGTCGTCATCGAAGCGTCCTGGCGCTCCGGTGCACTGTCCACGGCCCGCCACGCCGATGACCTCTCCCGGCCCGTCGGGGCCGTCCCCGGCCCCATCACCTCCGCCGCCTCCGCCGGCTGCCATCGCCTGGTGAGGGAGCGCGGAGCCGTCCTCGTCACCGAACCGGACGAAGCCCTGGACCTGCTGCCCGGGGGACCGGCCGCGGGGGACTCGCACCACGCGGTGCAGGACGAGCTCGACCTGCTCGAGCCGTCCGACCGGCGAGTCCTCGACGGGATCCCGCCCCGCTCCGGGATCGCCACGGACACGCTCGCCCTCGACTGCGCTCTCGACCCGGGAGCGGTGACCGCAGCGCTCGCACGCCTGGAGCTGCTCGGGCTGGTGGTACGCCGCGGTCAGCGGGTGCGGCGCGCCCGCTGAGCCCCCCACAGCAGCCGACCGGGACGGGTGTCCCGC
>JAUNUA010000278.1 GCA_030538435.1 Brachybacterium sp. | reverse complement strand
CCATCCGCGAGCTCGGCCTGTACGCCGATGTGCAGGCCGACCGCGCCCACCACGGCGGCACGGACCAAGCGGTGTACCTGTACGCCGCCGAGGAGGCCGACCACTGGGCCGCGCACCTGGGTCGCGAGATCCCACCGGGGACCTTCGGGGAGAACCTGCGGATCCGCGGCCTCGCGGTCGACGACCTGGAGATCGGTGCGCGCCTGCGCGTCGGCTCCGCCGCCCTCGAGGTGACCGCGCCGCGCACTCCCTGCGCGACCTTCGAGCGGTGGATGGGCGTCGACGGTTTCCGTGCGGCCTTTCACGAGCGGGCCCGCACCGGTGCGTACTGCCGGGTGCTCACGCCGGGGGAGGTGCGCGCCGAGGACACCATCGAGGTCATCGACGCTCCCGGGCACGGCGTCAGCGCTGCGCGTACCTACGCCTCTCCCCGCGACGTGGAGATCGCCCGGCGGCTCCGGGACTTCTCGACCGCCACCGGCACCGCGCTGCATGCCGAGCTCGACCGTCGCTGCGAGCGTCTCCTCTCCCGCGCCCGATGAACGCCCCGGAGGCGGAGACGTCAGCGGGTGCGCGGGCGCTGTCCGCCTATATCCATGTCCCTTTCTGCGCGGTGCGCTGCGGCTACTGCGACTTCAACACCTACACCGCCACCGAGCTGGGCGGCGGGGGCTCCCAGCGCGAGTACCCCGCGGTGGCGCGCGCGGAAATGGACCTGGTGCACGCCGCCGACCGCGCCGCCGGCTACCAGTACGACCGGACCCGCACCGTCTTCTTCGGAGGTGGCACCCCCACCCTGCTGCCAGCCGAGGACCTCGTGGGCATGCTCGCCCACCTCGACCACCTGGTGCCGCTCGAGGCGGGCGCAGAGGTCACCACCGAGGCGAATCCCGATTCGGTGACGCACGAGTCCCTGCGGATCCTCGCCGATGGCGGCATCACGCGGGTGTCGTTCGGAATGCAGTCCGCGGTGCGTTCGGTGCTCGCCACCCTGGACCGCACGCACGACCCCGAGAGGGTGCCGCAGGCGGTCGCCTGGGCTCGGGAGGCAGGTCTCGCCGTCAGCCTCGACCTGATCTACGGCACCCCGGGGGAGAGCATCCAGGACGTGGAGAGCTCGCTGCGGGCCGTGCTGGACGCTGACGTCGACCACGTCTCCGCGTATTCGCTGATCATCGAGGGCAACACCGCGATGGCGCGGAACCTGCGGCGCGGTCTCATCGAGGCGCCCGACCCCGACGACATGGCTGACAAGTACGAGCTGATCGACGGCATGCTCGGTACCGCGGGCTACTCCTGGTACGAGGTCTCCAATTGGGCGCGACGCCCCGAGGACCGCTGCCGGCACAACCTGGCCTACTGGCGCGGCGATGACTGGTGGGGCATCGGCCCCGGCGCCCACCGGCACCGCGACGGGATGCGCGCTTGGAACGTCAAGCACCCCAGCCGCTACGCGGGTCTGGTCCGCGCCGGCGAGCTCCCGGTGCAGGAGACAGAGCAGCTCACCGACGAGGAGCGAGCTCTGGAGCGCGTGCTGCTGGAACTGCGGATCGCCGACGGGCTCCCGGTCGAGGCGATCCCCGCCGCGGCGCAGAACATGGTGACGGTGCACGTCGAGCGCGGGCACCTAGATCGCGGGGCTGCCGCGGAGGGCCGTCTGGTGCTCACCCGCTCCGGGAGGCTCCTCGCCGACGCGGTCGTGCGAGACCTGACCGGTTGACGGCGGTCGCTGCCTCAGGTGAACAGGCGCAGGTTCACCGGGTAGGGCCACCACTGCCGCTCGTTGGCCTTCACAGCCCCGATGATCTCGAAGATCAGCAGGATCAGACCCGGGACGAACGCCAAGAAGATCAGCAGCATCCCGAGGCCGAAGGTCACGATCGCCAGCACAAAGGTCACCGCGGCGATCGCGAAGGTCAGGATGGTCGCCAGGATCGTGCCCTGCAGCGCCTCCGCCGCGTGGAAGCGGATGAAGCGGTTCCGGTCCTTGTAGACCAGGTAGATGATGAGCGGCCCCAGGAACGGCAGCCCGACAGCGGAGGCGACGATGGGCGACAGCTGCGCGAGGACAGCCCACAGCTTGGCGTCCCCATCGGAGACGGGCGCGCCCGTGATCGGGCCGGTGTAGACACCCTTGGTACCAGGCGGCGGGACATCGGACCAGGACCCGGGCCCTTGCGCATACGGCGGCTGCGAGGGGTGCGGTGGAGGGGGCTGCTGGGACACGGTGGTCTCCTCGAAACGCTCGTTATGAGAGGGATGCCCTGGACATCCCTGAGCATAGGCGTCTCAGCGCACCATCCGCAGGTTCCACGGGTAGTTCCACCAGGTGCGATCCCAGGCCTTGATGGCGCCGATGATCGCGAGGATGCCCTGCACGATCGGGGGCAGCGCCAGGATGCCGAAGGCGAAGGCTCCGATGCCCAGGGTGAGGACGGTGAAGATCGTGGCCAGGATGCCCAGCACGATCTGGGCGATGACCACGACGATGGTGAAGTTCAGCGCCTCCGCGGTGTAGAAGCGGACGAACCGGTTCCGGTCCTTCAGCACCGCCCACATGATGATCTGCACCGCGAGCGCGCCCACGAACGGGACCGCGAAGTGCAGCAGAGCCGCAAGGTTCGCCACCACGGCCCAGATGCGGGCAGAGGAGTCGTCCATGCGGTTGCCGGTGAGCGGCTGCTCCGCGACCCCGCGGACATGCGGCGGCGGCGTATCGGACCACTGGGTCTCTCCGCCGGTGGCTCCTGCGCCGTACCCCGGCCCGGTGCCGTACCCCGCACCGGGAGCTGCCCCGGGGCCCTGACCCGGGTGCGGGGCGCCCTGCTGCGGGCCACCGGCACCCGGGTGCGGGCCACCGGCACCCTGCGGCGGGGGACCCTGCTGCGGGCC
>JAUNUA010000277.1 GCA_030538435.1 Brachybacterium sp. | reverse complement strand
GGTGATCGGAAGGTCCAGGGCGTGAGCGAGCGCCGCGCCGAGCACGGTGAGGCCTCCGTCGCCGATCACGCCGAGCGTGGTGGCCTCCGTGATCAGCGCGGCGACCTCCTCGGTGATCACCTGATCCGGAACCAGGGGGAAGGCCCAGCGCAGTGACGCTTCGAGAGTGGAGGCGTCGACGTGCGCACCGGGGTGGGCGCCGAGCTGCCTGATGAGGCTGCGGCGACGAGTGCGGGCGCCCTCGCGCCGGGTGCCGTCGGACAGCGCCGCCCGGGTGGAGTTCTGCGCATCGGGGGTGCCGACGATCACGGCGAGATGGTGGCTGCCGGCCCAGGCGAGGACGAGCTCCGCCCAGCGGGACTCGGCCGAGCGGTCGCGGTACTCGTCCCAGTCGCGGGTGGGGTGCCATTCCTGCCCGTCGTGGCCGATGAGGCCCGCGCACCAGGCGGACTGCAGCACCGTGGTGTACACGCCCGGGGTGGCGTCGGCCTGGTGGGCGAGTCGTCGCAGGTCCCGTTGGGGGATCCCGCCGCGCTGCAGCACCGCGGGTGGGTCATCGTCCCAGGTGCGGACGGTCCCCAGGATCCGCAGCGCCTCGAAGGCGGCGTGGACGGCCTGCGCGGTGCGGGCGCCGGGGATCCGCTCCCGGGGTGCTTCCCCGGTGGGGATGGGCCGCGCGGTGGGGACGGCCCGATGGACGCGGCCGCCGCGCAGGGCCAGGTGGACGGTGCGGGGGATCAGCAGGGCCTCTCCGCGCTGGGTGGCGATACCGGCCTCGACAAGAGCGCGGGCGAGACTCGAGTCCGGCGCTGCGTCCAGGCGTGCCGGGCCCCACCGCAGATGCTCGAGGATCTCCTGCAGCGCCGCGGGGACGGCGTCTACGAGGCGCCGGGCCTCGCCGGGGGAGGGGTCCGCATCGTCCTCGGGGGCGAGGCCGGCCGGGGTGCGCAGCTGGTCCCGCAGAGATCGCACCAGGTGCAGGTCGTCCCGGCCCCAGACGAGGGCGAGGGTGCGCAGGCGCTCGACGAAGGGGGCGATGTCGGCGGTGGTGGAGTCCACGGCGGCGGCGAGAGTGTGGAGATCAGTGCCGTCGGGGAGGACCGCCAAGGCGTCCACCAGGTTCTTCTCCGGCAGGGTGAGGCTGGAGGTGGCGCGCTGAGTGGAGAACGCGGCGCCGGCGCGGGCGGCGAGCGGCCCGAGGCCGCGGGGGACCGGGGTGCGCAGATCGGGCCGGGCGTCCAGCAGCTCCTCGAGGCGCGCGTCGTCGAAGCGTCGCAGGGAGTCCGCGAGGGACCGTGGGGGCTCGGACATGATCCGTCCAGCATAGGGTGATGCCAGCGGCCCACGATGGTGTCGACCTCCTGCGCCGGAGGTGCACTGCGGGAGACGCCCCCATAGCCCAATCGGCAGAGGCATCCGACTTAAAATCGGCACAGTGTGGGTTCGAGTCCCACTGGGGGCACGGCGGGTGGCACGGCGCGTGGCGCGGGAAATCTTGCGTGTCAACCGGCGTCACCAGCGCAGGCGGGGTCCCTGCGGGGGCAGGTCAGCCGGTGCCCCTGCCCGCTACTGTCAGTACCGTCATATGTCGACTGTCCGCGACGATATCGTCGCGGACAGTCGACATATGACAGCGCTGACATGACAGCGACTGCGAAGATGCTCGGGAGCGCGGCCTACACGCGGGAGACCTCCGGGACGGTCTGGTCATCGTCGGCGGTGAGGGCGGGACTGTCAGCGAGCTTCAACCAGATCACGCCACCGATGATGACCGCGAGCCACAGGGCTTTGGTGACGGTGAGGGTCTCGTCGAAGAACACGGGACCGAAGACGGCGGCGCCGATCGCACCGATCCCCGCCCAAACGGCGTACCCGATGCCGACGTCGATGCGCTTCAGGGCGACGCTCAGGAAGAACAGGGTCAGCAGGAAGAACGCGACGGCGATTGCGGACCAGAGGGGGTCGGAGAAGCCCCGACTGCCGTTGACACTGAGCGCGTAACCGACCTCGAAAACGCCGGCGATGAGCAAGGCGAGCCAGGGTCCGGCGGTGCCGGGGGTATCTGTCGGACGGGTAGTACGTGCGGAGGTGGGCGTCGTGTCGCAAGTGGTGGTCATGGTGTGTCCTTTCCGGGAGGTGTGGTCGGGGAGAGTCAGGCGACGCCGGTAAGGTTCAGGCCGACGACCCCGCCGATCACCACCGCGATGCCGAGGAGCTTCTTCCACGTCAGGCGCTGGCCGAGGAACAGGGCCCCGACGATGACGATCCCGACACCGGACAGGGACGTCCACAGGGCGTACCCGACGCCGACGTCGAAGGTGAGCAGCGCCAGGCTGAGGAAGAACGTGGCGATGGCGCCGGAGACGAGGGTGGAGACGGTCCACCACAGCTTTGTGAAGCCGTGCGCCTTGCCGGCGGAGATGCCGACGGCGACCTCGAAGAGGATGGCGATGCCGAGGTAGGTCCAGGTCATGAGGTGCGTCCTTTCGCAGGGGAGGGATGAGTGAAGCGGGTGAAGGGGTCCTCGGCGCGCGGGACCTCCAACAGGCGGAGCACGCGGTCGCGGTCCTTGTCGGTGACGTCGAGGGCGGCATAGCTGGAGCGGTAGTCGATGCCGAAGGCCGCTACCGCATCCCGGTCGACGGCGACGATGACCTCTCCGATGCCGTGGTCGAGCGCGAAGCGGTAGCAGAGCCCGCACGGCTCGCCGGTTGCGAGCAGCCTCGCGCCGACCAGTGCATGCGGCCCGTGGGAGGAGATCACCTCGCGCAGGGCAACGATCTCGGCGTGGGCGGTGGGGTCTCCGGTCTCCGCGACGCGGTTCACACCGTGACCGGACAGGGGCCGCCCGGAAGGGTCGAGGACGGCACCGACGAACGGCAGCCCGCCCTCTTCG
>JAUNUA010000012.1 GCA_030538435.1 Brachybacterium sp. | reverse complement strand
TCCCGCCACGGATCTTCCTCCAACGACGTCGCTGCCAGGAATCGACCAAGCGACGCCGCGAGAGAACGGTCCGGGACGCACCCCACAACCGTGATCCGGCCCGTGCCGTGACGAGAGGTGGTGATCGCAGCGTGCTCGGCGAGGAACGGGTCGGCGTCAAAGCGTGCCAGGACCTCCGCCCCCTCGGGGATGAGGCAGTCGGCGTACCACAGGGCGTGACCGCGCAGCCCGGACTCCTCGGCGCCCGGAGCCGACACCACCGAAGTCGCGGCCCGCAACGCGGTGGACTCCTCGTACCGCACCTGGGCGGGACCCCGCAGAGCCCCGGGCATCACCTCGGCGCGGACGACCGCGTCGGTGTCTGCGATACCCGTGCGGGGCAGGAGCACCAGGTGGCCGCCTGCTTCGGCGTATGCCCGCAGCAGCTCCAGGTCTTCGTCGCTCGCGATGTACATCGACTGCGCCACCAGCACCGGGCGGGTGCGAGCGATCTCCGCCAGGTTCGTGGACAGTTGGTGCAGCGCGGCGATATCGACACCGAGCCCTGCGTCGAACAACCCGCGGTAGGTCTGGGCGAGCATCTTCTCGAAGGCGTCGCGGTCCCCGGTGTAGGTGGCGACATCGGAGGGGTGGAAGGGTGGCTGGTTCTCCAGCGCCCAGCGGGACGGTGCGTCGACCAGGACTGTCACCTCGCTCAGCGTCTCCAGGCTGCACGCTAGGTCGCCCAGCTCCTTCAGCTCCTCGCCGACAGCTGCGAGCTCCCGGTAGGTTCGCGCGGGCTCCAGGGAGTGCCCGAGCACACCCGACCAGTAGGTCTCCGCGCCGAAGCGGTTGGTGTGCCAGTGCCAGTACTCGACCATGCGCGCGCCACGGGCGAGAAGCTGCCAGACCACCTGGCGGCGCTGTCCGGGCCAGGACGGGAGCTGGTCAGCGCTGAATCCGATGTTCGTCGCGTTGGTCTCCGTGACGACGAACGGTCCCTGTTTCATCCCGCGTGCCACATCGGCCAGGTAGGAGACGTAGGCCGCACCGGACCAGGTCACCCAGGCGGGCGCCCCCATCGGGTGGAGGTCGTCAGGCCCTGGCAGTTCGAGTCCCGCCTGCGCGGCGTAGTACACATTGGCGCCGGCGATGTCCAACGGATCGGCGATGACGGAGACGTCCTGGCCCGGTTGATTGGCGGCGATGCAGGTGGTGATCAGATGCTCCGCGGGCACCAGGGAGCGCACGAGGTCGGTCTGCCAGCGGATCATGTCGTGGGAAACCTCTGCCTGCCACCGACGCCACGCCAGGTCGTAACTGGGAGTGGTGTTGCCCTCGGGGCGCCACAGGTCGCCGAAATCCTGGAGCCGGTGGGACCAGTACACGAGGCCCCAACGGCGGTTCAGCTCCTCGACATCCCCGCCGAAGCGCTTGCGCAGGTCATCCACGTATCCCTCGAAGACGTCGTCGTTGTGGATGAGGGCGAGTCCGGGTTCGTTGTCCACCTGCCAGCCCACGACGGCGGGGTGTTCCCGATAGCGCTCCACGATCCGGCGAATCACCCGTTCGGCCAGGCGTCGGAACGTGGGGTGGTGATAGTTCACGTCTTGGCGGCCCCCGTATGGTTTGGGGACCCCGGTCGCCAGCTCCAGAGCCGTCTCGGGATATGCGCGGCGCAGCCACGGTGGAACCGCATAGGTGGGCGTGCCGACGATGACATCGATGCCCCGCGCATGGGCCGCATCCAGAACGGGTTCCAGCCAGTCGAGATCGAACTGCCCCTCGGCCGGCTCCCATGTCGACCACACGGATTCGCCGACGCGGATCAGGGTGAACCCCGCTTCCGCCATCAAGTCCATGTCCGTCTCCAGGCGTGGGGACAGGTGGTACTCGTGGTAGTACGCGGCGCCGAAGCCCACCTGATCCCGCCACGGGTCGGTTCTCACGGGCCGCGGTGAGGCCCCTTCCGTCGAGCGCATGGTCCGTCGTCCTCTCCTCGGCACCGGGGCGTGTCGACCATTGTCCCGCGGCAACCCGCGGCAAGCGCCATCCCGGTCCGCCCCGCCACGGACACCATGGGCATACACCCCCATGGACCCTGCGAGGAAGAGGACCCCCATGACTCTGGAGAGCGCCGGCGTCACCGCCGACATCATCACCACCGACGGCACGCGGCGCCTGCGGGTGAGCGCAGCAGACCCCGCCGCGCTCGCCGCGTTCGACGGCAGCACCGACAGCGGCGTCCTCGAGGGGCCGCTGACGTCGACGAACGCCCGCGCATTGCAGGATCAGTTCCCTGCTCTGCGTCCGCGGCTGATCGGCGAGGACCGGGTATCCGTCGGCACCGGCGACCGGGTAGGGCTCGCCACCGCCGGCCAGGTGGCCGCCTTCCGCGACCACGGGGAGGGCGTCATGCCGGTCCTCGCCCAGCAGTCGATCCGCGAGATGGACCGCCTGGGCCGTAGCGCCCGGACCGTCATGGATGAGGCCGTCTTCGGTCTCGTCGAGGCGGGCTGGGACCGTGGCTTCGGCGCTGACTGCGACCACATCAAGACCACCGAGGGCATCGACCGGGGTCTCGACGCCGGGTTCACCATGTTCACCCTGGACCCCGGGGATTACGTCCAGGACACCACCGCCGGGGTCACCCAGGAGCAGATCGATGCCCTGGACTGGGACGCCTTGCGGACCACCCCGGAGGACCTGCGCGCACGCTACGCCGGAACGCAGGTCGACCTCGGCGATCAAGCCGTCGACGTCACCGAGGACGACGTCATGACCGCGATCGCCAAGTACGGCGGAGCGGTCGCGGAGACCATGCGCCTGGAGCGGCACCTGCGGGAGCGGGCCACCCACCCCATCGAAGTGGAGGTCGCCGTCGACGAGACCGCCTGGCAGACCACGTTCTTCGAGCACCACTTCATGGCCGCGGAGCTGCAGCGCCTGGGCGCCCAGTGGTTCTCCTTCGCGCCACGCTACGTCGACGGCTTCGAGAAGGGCCTGGACTTCCTCGGGGACGTCGACGAGCTGCGCACCAACCTCGAGGCGCACCACGCGATCTCGGAGCAGTTCGGCGGGTACAAGATCTCGCTGCATTCCGGCTCCGACAAGTTCTCGATCTACCCGCTGTGCATGGAAGCCACCGACGGGCACGTCCACCTCAAGACCTCCGGCACCTCCTACCTGTGTGGCGTCCAGGTCGTTGCCGCCCACGACCCGGAGCTGTTCGCGCACATGTGGGAGATCTCCCGTGCCTCCTACGCCCGCGCGAAAGCCTCCTACCAGGTCTCCGCCCAGGAGGACCGCACTCCGACGGATCTCTCCGGCGTGGACACGATCGACCTGTTGCAGTCACCGGACGCCCGCCAGATCCTGCACGTCGGCTACGGCGACAGCCTGAACGCGACCCTCCCGGATGGCACCCCCCTGCGGGACCGTTTCCTCGCGGTCATTACCGCCCACCAGCAGGAGCACACAGCCGTGGTCGCCGAGCACATCGGCCGCCACCTCACGCCGTTCGCGGCGCGCTGAGACTGACCCGACGGACGGGCACCGGGGCTTCCCGGTGCCCGTCATCGGCATGCCCGGCGCCGCGCAGGGTGCCCTTGGCAACGTTTCAACAACGATCCGGACACCGCATGGCAACCCCTTGACAGGCCGCTGCGAAAGCGCTTTCCTAACGGTGTTCCGCATCACGACGAGCGCTGCGGACCCCGCGTGGATGCGGGAGACCAGATCAAAGGAGATCCCCATGCAGACCCGACGTACCGCCCTCGGACTCGGCCTCACCCTCCCCGGGCTCGCTGCCCTCGCCGCCTGCGGCCCCAACACCGGTGGCGCCGGCGGCTCCGGCAACGGCGACGGTGGCGGCTCCGGCAGCCTCCGCTTCACCTGGTGGGGCAATCCCGCGCGCAACGAACGCACCCAGAACGTCATCGCCGCGTTCAACGAGGAGGTCAACAGCGACCTCACCATCTCCGAAGAGCCCGGCGACTGGGGCAGCTACTGGGACCGCCTGGCCACCCAGGTCGCCGGCGGCGACGCCCCCGACATCATCCAGATGGACGAGAAGTTCATCTCCGAGTACGGAAACCGCGGGGTGCTGCTCGACCTGCACGAAGCAGGTCTGGACACCTCGAACTTCGCCTCCGGCACCGTCGAGGTCGGTGAGCTGCCTGACCACGGCCTGGTCGCTGTGAACGCCGGCATCAATGCCCCTGCCCTCCTCGCCAACCCCGAGGTCTTCGAGCAGGCGGGCGTCGAGATCCCCGACGACGCCAGCTGGACCTGGGACGAGCTGATCGAGGTCGCCAAGGAGGTGCAGGCGAACTCCGACAGTGGAATCGTCGGCGCCACCCAGCTCGGCCTGCAGCAGATGATCTGCCAGCTCTTCCTGCGCCAGCAGGGGCAGGACCAGTTCGACGACGGCCAGGTCGGCTTCGACGCCGAGACCGCGGTCTCCTTCTACGAGTTCGCCAAGAAGCTCCAGGACGAGAGCGCCGGCCCCGAAGCCGCCCTCGCCGTCGAGGACTCCGGCAGCTCGCTGGACCAGTCGCTGTTCGCGACCGGGCGTGCGGGTCTCGGTGTCGCCTGGGCCAACCAGCTCGTCGCCTACGACGAAGCCCTGGGTGGCAACCTCGTGGTGCTGCGGCCCCCGTCGATGGCCGGGAACGTCGCCGATGCGCAGCTGTGGTTCAAGGCCTCCATGCTGTGGAGCGTGAGCGCCAACACCGCGGACCCCGAGGGCGCGGTGCAGTTCATCGACTTCATGGTCAACAACCCTGAGGCCGGGCGGATCCTCGGCGTCGAGCGCGGCGTCCCCGCCAACACCGAGGTGCGCGAGGCCGCCGAACCCGAGCTCGACGAGTCCGCCATGAAGGTCGTCGACTACCTCGACCTCATCGAGCCGGACCTCGGAGAGGTCGCACCGATCGTCCCCCAGGGCGGCGGTGAGTTCGAGGACATTCTCCAGCGCACCATGGAGCCCGTCCTGTTCGGGAACCAGACCCCGGAGCAGGGTGCAGAAGCCCTGTTCAACGAGATCAACAGCGCCGTGGTCTGAAGGGGAAGAATCCTATGAGCGCGGTTGGAGAACTTGCGAGCATCGTCTCGAAACGCACGAAGACACCGGGGGTGAAGGAGAAGCACCCGGACAACAGGCCGGCGATGATCTTCATGACGCCATGGATCCTGGGTCTGCTCGGGATCACCCTGATCCCCATGGTGGCGTCCTTCGCCCTGGCCTTCACGGACTACAGCCTGCTCGCGGCGCCGAACTTCGTGGGGTTGGAGAACGTCGAGCGGATGTGGAACGACACGCGTCTGCACAACTCGCTCATTGTCACCTTCATCTACGTCTTCGTCGGCACGCCCTTGCAGCTGGCGGTCGCCTTGGCCCTCGCGGTCGTGCTGAATCAGGGCGTGAAGGGACTCAGCTTCTACCGCTCGGTGTTCTACCTTCCCTCGCTCATCGGCGGCTCCGTCGCCATCGCCATCCTGTGGCGACAGATGTTCGGCACCGGGGGCCTGGTCAACCAGGTCCTCGGGGTGCTGGGCTTCGAGGGGATGCCGGGCTGGATCTCCAACCCGGACACGGCACTGGGCACGTTGATCCTGCTGCACGTATGGACGTTCGGCTCCCCGATGATCATCTTCCTCGCCGGCCTGCGTCAGATCCCGGCGATGTACTACGAGGCCGCGTCCATGGATGGTGCATCGAAGTGGCACCAGTTCTGGCACGTCACGATCCCCCTCCTCACACCGATCATCTTCTTCAATCTGGTGCTGCAGGTGATCAATGCCTTCCAGTCCTTCACCCAGGCCTTCGTGGTCTCGGGCGGGACGGGCGGCCCGTCGGATTCGACGATGTTCTACACGCTCTACCTCTACCAGCGCGGTTTCGCCCAGTTCGACATGGGTTATGCCTCGGCGATGGCATGGCTGCTGCTGATCATCGTCGCGGTGTTCACCGCCATCAACTTCGTCGTCTCCAAGTATTGGGTGTTCTACGATGACTGATCTCCAGACCAAGGTGCTCCCCGAGAAGCCCGCACAGCCCGCCCCGCGCGTCACCCCGAGGTCGCGGCCGCGACGGGTGCGCTCGGTCATCCGCCACGCGATCCTGCTGGCCTCGAGCCTGCTGATGATCTATCCGCTGCTGTGGATGGTCGTCTCCTCGTTGCGACCCAACGCGGAGATCTTCCGCAACCCCAGCCTCTGGCCGCTGACGTTCAACGTGCAGAACTACATCGACGGCTGGAACGCGCTGTCGCACCCGTTCTCCCACTACCTGATGAACTCCACCATCCTGGTGCTGGGGTGCGTGATCGGTAACCTGTTCGCGTGCACGCTCACCGCGTACGCGTTCGCGCGGTTGAAGTTCTGGGGCCGAAACATCGCCTTCGCGATCATGCTGCTGACGCTGATGTTGCCGATCCACGTGGTGATCGTGCCGCAGTACATCATGTTCTCCCAGACCGGCTGGGTGAACACGATGGTCCCGTTGATCCTGCCGAAGTTCCTGGCGACGGACGCCTTCTTCATCTTCTTGATGGTGCAGTTCATCCGCGGCATCCCCAAGGAGCTCGACGAGGCTGCCCGGATCGACGGTGCCGGACACTTCCGGATCTTCTTCCAGGTGGTGCTGCCACTCATGCTGCCCGCCCTGGCGACCACCACGATCTTCACGTTCATGTGGATGTGGAACGACTTCTTCGGTTCCCTCATCTACCTCACCACCCCGGAAATGTTCACCGTGCCGTTGGCCCTGCGGAGCTTCCTGGACACCCAGGGCACCTCCAACTGGGGCGCGATGTTCTCCATGTCCGTGCTGTCGCTGATTCCCCTGTTCATCGTGTTCCTCATCGGGCAGAAGTTCCTGGTCCGCGGATTCGCAACGACAGGCATCAAGTGACGCAGAAGACGAACGGAGCCCCCATGCGCACCCGCTACGCGATCATCGGCACCGGTCACCGCGCCCAGATGTACCTCGACGCGATCTCCGGTGAGCACGCCGACGTCGCCGAGCTGGTCGCGATGTTCGACCTGAATCCCGGCCGGATGGACTGGTACCGCAGCCAGTATCCCGCCTTCAGTGAGGTCGAAGCCCACCCCCCGGACGCTTTGGAGGAGGTCTGCGGACGCCTCGGCGTGACGCGCCTGATCGTGACCAGCATCGACCGCACCCACCGCGAGCACGTGGTCCGGGCGCTCGAGGCAGGAATGGACGTCGTGGTGGAGAAACCACTGACGATCGATGCCGAGAGCGCCCGGGCGGTCGCCGAGGCGGCGGAGCGCACGGGGCGCGAGATCGTGGTGACCTTCAACTACCGCTACTCTCCGCGCAACAGCACCCTGCGGGAGGTGATCGCCTCCGGTCGCATCGGCACTCCGCTGTCGATGGTCTTCGAGTGGGTGCTGGACACCTCCCACGGCGCGGACTACTTCCGGCGCTGGCACCGGGACAAGGCCAACTCCGGTGGCCTGTTCGTCCACAAGGCCTCGCATCACTTCGACCTGGCCTCCTGGTGGCTCGATGCCACACCCCGTTCGGTGGTCGCCCGCGGCGGCACCAAGTTCTACGGCGCGGACGCCGCGCGCGAACGCGGGCAGGAGGTCCGTGCCGAGCGGGGGACCCACGACGGCGAGCACGACCCCTTCGAGTTGGACCTGCGGCGGGACGACCGCCTGCAGCACCTCTACCTCGAGCAGGAGCACCACGACGGATACCGGCGTGACCAGTCGGTCTTCGCGCCCGGTGTCACCACCGAGGACACGCTGACCGCCCTCGTCGACTTCGAGGGCGGGTCGATCCTCACCTACGTCCTGAACGCCCACAGCCCCTGGGAGGGATACCGGGTGGCCGTCAACGGCACGAAGGGCCGGGCGGAGCTCGAGGTCGTCGAACGTGCCGAGGTCGACCCGTCCGCCGACGGGCCCGCGAAGGTCGATCCGAGCGTGCTCGACGCGACCGCCGGGGTGCGCGGGCGCGGGGAGCGGCTCATCGTCCAACGCCACTTCGCCCCCGCAGAGGAAGTCGAGATCGTGCAAGGCAGCGGCGCCCACGGCGGAGGCGATGCGCTCATGCTCGCCGAGGTGTTCCGCGGACCGCAGCAGGATCCGCTCAGCCGGGCGGCCGACTGGCACGACGGGCTCCGCGCCATCTCCATCGGCGTCGCCGGCAACGAGTCGCTGGCGACCGGGAACCCGGTCGATATCCGCGCCCACCTGGGGCTCGACGTCAGCTCGGGCGCCCGATGAACGCCACCGCCACCGCGCCCGCCGCGGTCCCCATCGCCCTGGTCGGCAGCCGCGGCTTCGGTCGGGTGCATCTGGAGCACCTGCAGCCTCTGCTGGAGTCCGGCGTCGCACGTCTGGTTGCCGTGGTCGACACGATCGAACCGGAGCCGGACGTGCCCCGCCCCGTCTTCCGTTCCCTCACCACGATGATGGCGGAGCTGCCACCGGGCGACCGCCCTGAGGCGGCCATCATCGCGACCCCCATCGGCACGCACCGGCCTCTGACCGAGGAGGCACTGATGCTCGGGCTCGCGGTGTACGTCGAGAAGCCGCCCGCACCGTCGCTCGAGGACCACCTGGCGCTTCTGCGGGCCTCCCGTGAGGCCGGCCTGCCGGTGCAGGTCGGTTTCCAGGCCCGGGGCGGCGAGGGTGTTGGGGCGCTGCAGGACCTGGTCACCGGAGGCGACCTCGGCGAGCCGGAGATGGTCCACGCTCATGGAGCCTGGACCCGCACCGTCGCGTACTACGACCGCAGCCCCTGGGCCGGGAAACGCATGATGGATGGGCAGCGAGTCGCCGACGGCGTGGTCACGAACCCCCTAGCACACGGCGTCGATATCGCGCTGCTCGTCGCGGGCATCACCTCCTTGGATGACATCGATCTGATCACCACCGAGCTGCGCCGCGCCCATGACATCGAGTGCGACGACACCTCCTTCGTCCGCGTCGACTCCACCGACCCCGCCACCCCGCCGGTGGTGGCGACGCTCACGACCATCTCCCCGGAGATCTTGGTGCAGTTGGAGCCGTGGGTGGAGGTCCGCGGTTCCCGCGGCCGTGCCCGCCTGTACTACACCACCGATCGCCTCGAGACCGAGATCGACGGCGCGGAGCGCACCGTGCACCTGGATCGGACGAACCTGGTGGAGAACCTTCTCGCGCACCTCCGGGATCCGGGGGTCGACTTGCTGGGCGCGCTCGAGACCGTGCTGCCGTTCAGTGCTGTGCTGGAGGCGACCCAGAGCGCGCCCGAGCCCACCCCGATCGACCCCGCGCTGCTGCGGTGGGTGGGGGAGGGGCCGACCGCCCGCCCCGAGCTCGACGGCCTCGCGGAGATCCTTGCCGCCGCGGCCCGCACGGGTCGTCCCTTCAGCGAATCCGGCGCCCCGTTCGCGGACAGGTCGGCTGTTGCCACCTGGACCCCGCCGCGGGCCCGCTCCGGTGCAGGCACGGACGCTGACGCTTGCGCGGACGAGCCGGGCCGGACATACTGACATCACCACAGGGAAAGCGTTTACCACCGTCTGGCGGTCCCTGCCGGACGGAGAACAGAGAGGTTCTGCCATGGCCGAGCGACGCATCGGGATCATCGTCAACGGCGCCACAGGACGCATGGGCTACCGCCAGCACCTGGTGCGCTCGCTGCTGGCCATCCAGGAGCAGGGTGGGGTCACCCTTGCCGATGGCGACGTGCTGGTTCCCGACCTGCTGCTGGTCGGGCGCAACGAGGAGAAGCTGCGCGCCGTCGCCGAGCGCCACGGCATCCAGAACTGGACCACCAGCCTCGAGGACGCGCTTGCGAGCGACGACCACGAGGTCTACTTCGATGCGCTCGTCACCGCCAAGCGCCTGGAGAACATCAAGCTCGCCATCGCCGCCGGCAAAGCGATCTACACCGAGAAGCCCACGGCGGAGACCTCCGAGGAAGCCCGGGAGCTCGCGCGGCTCGCAGATGAGGCCGGCGTCGCCCACGGCGTCGTCCACGACAAGCTCTACCTGCCCGGCCTGCTGAAGCTGAAGCGCCTCATCGACGCCGGCTTCTTCGGGCGGATCCTCTCCGTGCGCGGCGAGTTCGGCTACTGGGTCTTCGAGGGTGACTGGCAGAGCGCCCAGCGGCCGTCCTGGAACTACCGCAGCGAGGACGGCGGCGGGATCGTCACCGACATGTTCCCCCACTGGGACTACGTCATCGAGAACCTCTTCGGCCCCATCGCCGACCTCTACGCCCAGACCGCCACCCACATCCCCACGCGGTGGGACGAGAACGATGAGGAGTACACCGCGACCGCAGACGACGCCGCGTATGCCGTGTTCCGCCTGGAGAACGGTGTCGTCGTCCAGCTGAACTCCAGCTGGGACGTGCGCGTCCACCGCGACGAGCTCGTCGAGTTCCAGGTCGACGGCACCCACGGCAGCGCAGTCGTGGGTCTGCACGGCGCCCGCATCCAGTCCCGGGAGGCCACGCCGAAACCCGTGTGGAACCCGGACCTGCGCGATGACCACGACTACCGCGCAGACTGGGTCGAGGTGCCGGACAACCAGGAGTTCGACAACGGCTTCAAGATCCAGTGGGAGGACTTCCTGCGTCACTACGTCGAGGGTCGGCCCTATCCCTTCGATCTCCATGCCGGTGCGCGCGGGGTACGACTCGCCGAGCTCGGCCTGCAGTCCGCCGCCGAGGGGCGCCGGATCGACGTCGCCGGGGACGCCTGATCATGCGCGCCACCCTCCTGAACACCGACGGCTCCACCCGCGGCGTCGACGTCGGCCGCACCGCCGCCTTCGCGCGGCCATCCGCGCCGCTGCGCTCCCGCGTGGTGTACGCCGCCGCGCACGTCATCCCCCACGCCCATGCCGACAACACCCCCGGTGCCCCCGCCGACATCGACTGGGACGCGACCCTCGGGTTCCGCCGCACCGTATGGGGATGGGGTCTCGGCGTCGCCGACGCCATGGACACCGCGCAGCGCAACATGGGCCTGGATCCGCCGGCCACGCGCGAGCTGATCACCCGCAGCGCCGACGCCGCCCGCTCAGCGCTCAAGGACCCGGAGATCGCTGCGCTGTTCGGACCGGACGCCCAGGTCTCCGACCTCCTCGTCGCCGGCGTCTCCACCGATCACCGCAGCGAGCAGCACCTCACCCTCGCCGAGATCATCGAGGCGTACCGCGAACAGCTCGCCGCGACCCAGGCGACCGGTGCCGGCGCCGTGATGATGGCGAGCCGCCACCTCGCCCGCACCGCCGACGGGCCGGAGGACTACCGGCGCGTCTATCGAGAGGTGCTCGCCGCCGCCGATGAGCCGGTGATCCTGCACTGGCTCGGCACCGCCTTCGACCCGCAGCTCGCGGGGTACTTCGGCTCGACCGACACCGCCGAGGCGGCGGAAACGCTGCTGGCGATCATGAGCGAGGGCGCCGACCAGATCCGCGGGGTCAAGATGAGTCTTCTGGACGACGACGCGGAGATCGCCGTCCGGAAGCGACTCCCCGCCGGCACGATCATGCTCACCGGCGACGACTACCACTTCGCCCACCTCATCACCGGGGACGGCACCCACGGCGGGGCCGACGGCGAGTACTCCCACGCCCTCCTCGGCGCCTTCGCCGCGACCCCGCCCGCCGCGTCCGCCGCCATCCAGGCACTGGACCACGGAGACGCCGAGGCGTGCCGGCGCATCCTCGAGGACGCCGAGCCGCTCGCCCGGCACGTCTTCGCCGCTCCCACCTTCCACTACAAGACCGGGGTGGCGTTCCTGTCCTGGCTGAACGGCCACCAGCGCGCCTTCCAGATGATCGGTGGGATGCACGGCGCCCGCAGCCTCCCGCACCTCTCCCGGATCCTGGAGCTCGCCGCGGCGAGCGGCAACCTCGAGGATCCGCCGCTCGCGATCGAGCGCTGGCACTCCCTGCTGCACGTCAACGGCATCAGCGTCGAGGAGGCGCCGTGAACACCGTGCCCCGCCTGTCCCTGAACCGCTGGACCTGCCGGACCACACCGCTGCCGGAGCTGCTGGACGCCTGCGTCGCCGGTGGCATCGGCGCGATCGGACTGTGGCGCCAGGACATCGCCGAGCACGGCCTGGATGCGGTCCGCCGCATGGTCGATGAGCGCGGCCTCGCAGTGAGCACCCTGTGCCGCGGGGGCTTCCTCACCGCCGCCGATCAGCGCGACCGGGCGGAGGCGCTCGCCGACAACCGCCGCGCGATCGAGGAGACCGCAGCGCTCGGCGCTGACAGCCTGGTGATGGTCGTCGGTGGCGTCGGCGAGGACAAGGACCTCGCTGCCGCGCGGGACCGCGTCACCGCCGCGGTCACCGAGCTCGCCCCACACGCCGAGACCGCCGGGGTGAGGCTGGCGCTGGAGCCCCTGCACCCGATGTTCGCCGCCGATCGGGCGGTGCTCTCCACCCTCGACCAGGGCCTCGACATAGCCGAGGCGACCGGCAGCACGGCCGTCGGCGTCATCGTGGACACCTACCACGTGTGGTGGGACCCGCGACTGGACTCCGCGATCGCGCGCGCCGCGCAAGCGGGCCGTCTCCTCAGCTACCAGGTGTGCGACTGGAACCTGCCGCTCGCCGCCGAACCGCTGCACTCCCGCGGGTACATGGGGGACGGCCACATCGATTTCCCCGCCATCACCCGCCTGGTTGCGGGGGCCGGCTACACCGGACCGATCGAAGTGGAGATCTTCAATGAGGACGTGTGGGCCGACCCGGTGGAGGTCGCCGTCCGCACAGTCCGGGAGCGCTACGAGGAGCTCGTCCTCCCGCACGCGTGAGCAGGAGCAGCTCACTCCTCTCACCCCCCGGCGAGCTCCGTGCTGGCGCGCAGCACCGCCGCGCCGCGCGTCGCGACCGCTGTGCCCGGGGCGTCGTCCTCGGCGGCGTCCGGAGCTGCGATCCACGCCGCCACCTGCTCGGCCATGTCCACCAGCGGCATCTCCACCGTCGTCAGCGCCGGCAGCGAATCGGCCGCATCCGGCACCCCGCCGAACCCGGCGACGCCGACGTCCTCCGGCACTCGCAGACCCCGCCGCCGCAGTTCCCCCATGATCCCGAGGGCCACGATGTCCGTGGTCGCGAACACGCACAGCGGCTCCGTCGGCCTCTCACCGGGATCAGTGTCCGCCAGATGCGCCGCGAGGTCGGCGGCGATCCGGTGCCCACCCGCCCGGTCCAGCGACGTCGCATCGAGCCCCAGCTCCACCTCGATGCCAGCCTCGGTGAGGGCCTCCAGGAACCCGCCCGTGCGCTCGGACGTGAAGGGGATCCCGTCGATGCTGTTCAGCACCGCGAACCGGCGGTGCCCCGCCACCACCAGCGACGTCGCGAGCTCATAGGCGGATTCGCGGTTCGGCACCACCAGGCTGCGACCCAGGGGCTGAGGGTTCCCGATGCCGACGATGCGTCCCCCGTGATCGGCGAAGCCCTGCAGCAGGGTGTCGATCACCGCCTGCTCCGCGCGGGCGTAGCGCTGGGAGCCGACGAGGATCAGGGCGTCCACGCGCTGGGCGATGAGGGAGCGGATCGCCCGCTCCTCCTGCACCGGATCGCGGGTGGTCTGGGCCAGCAGCACCTGGATGCCCTCGGCGAACAGACGCGCTTGGATCGCGGAGGCCATGATCGCGAAGTACGGGTCGGAGATGGTGTGGACCACCAGGCCGACCATCCCCGTCCGGGAACGGGCGAGGGCCTGCGCCTGGGCGTTCGTGACGTACCCGAGGCGGGCGGCGGAGCTGCGGACCCGCTCGCTGACCGCCTCACCGGGACGCCGCGCCGACCCGTTCAGGACGCGGGAGGCCGTTGCCAGGGACACGCCCGCGTCCGCCGCCACATCGGTCAAACGCACAGCCGGCACGTCGGAATCCTTTCGGTCGTCTCCCCTCTCACCGAGGATATCCCGGCGCCTCACCCACCACGGTCGCCTGCTCCTGCGCGCGGATCGCGAGCTCCGCGGCGGCGAAGGCGTGCTCCTGCCCCATCGCGTGCTCGGTCCGCTCCAGGACGTCCCGCAGCAACCGCCCGAAGTAGGGGTAGCCGACGCGGCCGTCGGCCTGCAGGCGGTGCTCGCCCCGGGAGTCGACCAGGATCACCTGGCCGGGCCCGGCATCGGTGGTGACATCGAGATACTTGCGCAGCTCCAGGTACCCCTCGGTGCCCAGGACGAACGTGCGGCCATCACCCCACACGCGCAAACCCTCGGGGGTGAACCAATCCACCCGCACGTACCCGGAGGCGCCACTGGCCAGCTGCACGTGCGCATCCCCGAAGTCGTCCAGCTCCGGGTGCTCGGGGTGCGCGAAGTTGCCGATGGAGCTGGAGAGGATCTGGCCACCGGCGGACCCGGTGAAAGAGAGCATCTGCTCGAAGTTGTGGCTGCCGATGTCGGTGAGGATCCCGCCGTAGTCCGCCCGCCGGAAGAACCAGTCGGGCCGGGAGGCAGGGTCACCGATCCGGTGCGGCCCCAGCCCCAGCACCTGGATCACCCGGCCGATCGCGCCGCGTTCGATGAGCTGACCGGCGTAGACGGCCGCCTCCACGTGCAGGCGCTCGGAGTAGTAGACCGCGTACTTCCGGCCGGTGCGCGCCACCGCCTCCCGGGCGTCCTGCAGCTGCGCGAGGCTGATCATCGGTGACTTGTCGGTGAAGTAGTCCTTCCCCGCCTCCATCACCCGGATCCCGAGCGGACAGCGCTGCGAAGGGACCGCCGCGGCGGCCACCAGCTGCACCTCGGGGTCGGCGAGGACCTCCTCCTCGCTGCGGGCGACACGGGCGGTGGGAAAGGACGCGCGGAACGCCTCCACGCGCGCCGGGTCCGCGTCGTACACCCAGCGCAGGGTCGCGCCGGCATCGATCAGCCCCTGGGTCATGCCGGTGATGTGCCCGTGGTCCAGATGCATCGCGGCGAACACCAGCTCGCCGTCCTCGACGACCCGGCCGGGCATCGGATCAGGAGCGAGGGCGTCAGTCTCCGGGGAGGTCATGGGCATCCTTTCGTCCGGGGCGAGCGCGTCGTCGCACTGCCAGCAGTCTGGCGTCCGCGCGCCCGCGACGGACTCCGGATGCCACCGGTTGCCAGAGGTTGCCACAGGGGGCAGGCTGGGAAGATGGACACCGGACCGGGCGCCGACGGGGGCACGCAGAACGTCACGATCTACGACGTCGCCCGCGAGTGCGGCGTCGCGGCGAGCACCGTGTCGCGGGCCTTCTCCCGCCCCGGTCGAGTCAGCGCCGCCACCTACGAGCGGGTGATGGAGGCCGCCGGGCGGCTCGGCTACCGCACCGCGGCGCCGCGCACCCAGGCTCTCACCGAGCGCAAAGGCCGCATCGCCGTCGACCTCCCGGACATCACCAACCCCTATTTCGCGGAGGTCATCCGCGGCATGCAGGAAGCTGCCCACGCCGCGGACTACCTGCTGTTCGTCGTCGACTCGGTGGAGTCCCACGACCGCGAACGCTCGGGACTGGAGCGCTCCCTGGACGCGGTCGACGGGATCGTGCTGTGCGGCTCCCGGGTCTCCGATGCCGTCGTGACCCAGCTGCGGAAGCTGCGCCCGGTGATGGTCCTGAACCGGCGGGTCGCCGGCATCGACTCCCTCACCCCGGACTACGAGCACGCGATGGTGCAGGTCATGACGCACCTGCGCGCGACCGGGGTGCAGGAGGTCGTGTACATCGCCGGCCCCGTGAACTCCTGGTCCGATGCGGAGCGGTGGCGCAGCGCCCGCATCGTGGCGGAGAACGTCGGGGTCGCGATCCGCCGCGTCGGCCCGTTCCCCCCGACCGCAGCCGGCGGGGAAGAGGCGTACCTGCGGTTGCGCAGATCCCTGCCCGAAGCCGTCGTCGCCTACAACGACCTCATCGGCATGGGCCTGCTGGTCGCGGCGCTGCGCGACGGCGTCGACGTGCCCGGGGCGTTCCAGGTCGTCGCCCACGACGACATCGCCATGGCCCGCCTGGTCGGCCGTGGCCTCACCACCGTCGCCAGCCCCAAGAACCTGCAGGGACGAGCCGCGATCGAACGCCTCATCGGACTCATCGAGACCCCCGCTCGGGCAGGACGACCCGTCGAGGGCAGCCTCCCGGTGAAGCTGGTGCCCCGCGGCTCCACCCGCCCCGTCACCCCCTGACGGGCAACCCCTGGCAACCGGTGTCCGCGCAGGCCCGCCCGCGACCAGGATGGGCGCATGAGCAACGACGCCTTCATCCCGCACGAGGACCGCCTGCTGCCGGTGGAACCCACCGCGCGCGCCATCGCCCGCGAGCTCTACGACCTGATGCGCGAGCAGAGAATCGTCTCCCCCCACGGGCACATCGCCCCGTCGCTGCTGGCCGACGACGAGCCGTTCCGTGACCCCACGTCGCTGTTCATCACCCCCGACCACTACGTCACCCGCCTGATGCACTCCCGCGGGGTGGCGCTCGAGGACCTCGGCGTCGGCCGCGGGCCCCTGGACGAGAAGGACGCCCGGGCCGCCTGGCGCCTGCTGGCCGAGCACTGGCACGCCTACGCCGGCACGCCCTCCCGATATTGGCTGGAGGACGAGCTGCACCGCGTGTTCGGCATCGAGAAGGTGCTGTCCCCGGCGACCGCCGACGAGCTGTACGACACCATCCAGGGGGCGCTGGACCGGCCCGAGCTGCGGCCTCGCGCCCTGTTCGACTCCTTCGGCATCGAGACCCTCGCCACCACCGATGACCCGTGCGATGACCTGCACGAGCACGATGCGCTCGCCGCCGACGAGTCCTTCGCCGGGCGGGTGATCCCGACGTTCCGCCCCGACAAGTACCTGGAGCCTGCCCGCGAGGACTTCCGGGAGCTCACCGACGCTCTCGCCGAGGCCGCGGGTGTCACAACTGACGACTACGACGGGTACGTCGAGGCCCTGCGGATCCGCCGCCAGTACTTCAAGGACCACGGCGCCGTGTCCTCCGATCACGCCCACACCGACGCCGGCACCCAGCGGATCGAGGTGGCGGACGCTCGCCGCATCTACCGCGAGGCCCGCGAGGGCACTGTCAGCGAGGCCGACGCGACGGCGCTGCGCCGCCACATGATGGGGGAGATGGCGCGGATGGCCTCCGACGACGGCCTTGTGCTGACCATCCATCCCGCTGTGCACCGCAATCACCACGGTCCGACGCATCAGCGCTTCGGTGCGGACGTCGGGGCGGACATCCCGATGCGCGTCGACTACGTGGGCGCCCTCGCCCAGATGCTGCAGGACGTCGGCACGAACCCGAGCTTCCGCACCGTGCTGTTCACGATCGACGAGACGACCTTCTCCCGGGAGCTGGCACCGCTGGCGGGGTTCTACCCGAGCGTCTACGTGGGGGCGCCCTGGTGGTTCATCGACGCGCCCGACGCGATCCTGCGATTCCGCCGCGCGGTCTCGGAGACCATCGGATACTCCAAGACCAGCGGGTTCATCGACGACACCCGCGCGTTCTGCTCCATCCCGGCCCGCCACGACATGGCCCGCCGGATGGACGCCCACCACCTCGCGGGGCTCGTCGCCGAGCACCGCATGCGGATCGAGGACGCCCGCCTCATCGCCGAGGGGTTCCCCGCGGACCATCCGAGCGACGTATTCCGCATCGACCGGAAGGACCACGCATGAGCCGCCTGGTGCACCTGGGGATCGGGGCTTTCGCCCGCGCCCACACGCTTGCCTACACCGCGGACGCCGGCGGCTGGGACGTTGCCGTGTTCACGGGACGTTCCCCAGCGATCGCGGAGACCCTCACCGCACAGGACGGCCGCTACGGGATGATCGTGCGCGGCCCGGAGGGAGACGAGGTCCGCGAGATCTCCGTGATCACCGAGGCGCATCCCGCAGCCGACGTCGCCGCTCTGGAGCGCCTCATCGCCGATCCGGAGACCGCGGTCGTCACCCTCACCATCACCGAGAAGGGGTACGCGCCCGGCGGGGACGCCACGACCAGCGCCCCGGTGCGGCTCGCATCGGCGCTGCGGGCCCGACGAGAGGCCGGGATCGAGGAGCCGATCGCGCTCGTCTCCTGCGACAACCTGTCCGAGAACGGTGCTGCCCTGCGGGAGTCCGTGCTCGCGGCGATCGACGCCGAAGGTGATGAGCAGATGCGGGACTGGTTCGACGGCCACGTCGATGTCATCTCCACCATGGTCGACCGGATCACCCCGGGCGCGGGGGAGGAGGAGCAGAAGCTCGCGAGTGAGCGCCTCGGCTTCCCCGACCGCGCGACCGTGGTCACCGAGCCGTTTCACGAGTGGGTCATCGAGGACGCCTTCCGAGGCGAGCGCCCCGCGTGGGAAGAAGCCGGCGCGCAGCTCACCGATGACGTCGGCCTTCACGAGAAGCGGAAGCTGCGCCTGCTGAACGGCGCCCACACCTACCTCGCCTGCGCGGGACAGAACGCCGGCCACGGCATCGTCCCGGACGCCGTGCGGGACCCGGAGGTGCGCCGCGGCATGCTGGCGCTGTGGGCGGAGGCCCGCAGCACCCTCGACCTGCCCGCCGATGAGCTCGACGGGTACTGCGAGGCGCTGATCGAGCGTTTCGAGAACCCCCGCCTGGTCGACCACCTCTCGCGGATCGTCGCCGACAGCTCGGTGAAGCTCGGCGTGCGGATCCTGCCGGTGATCCGTGAGCGCGGCGGTCCCGACGAGGCGCCCGGTGCGGTCGCCGCCGTCGCCGCCTGGACCCGCTGGGTCACGGACCGGGTGCGCGCCGGCGAGGACGTCCCGGACCCGCAGGCGGATGCCATCGCGGAGGCCGCGCGCATCGAGGACGATTCGGCGCGCATCGGCGCCCTGGTAGCGGTCCTCGGCGTCGAGGGTGCTGAGGCGGAGGCTTTTGTCGCACGCGTGCTACAGTGCGGGGATGAGTACGACGGATGACGCGACCGAGACCCTGTCGCAGCGAGAGCTTCGCAATGAATCGGGTCGTGTACTGCGCGCGGTGAGCGCAGGACAGTCCTTCGTCCTCACCAACAGTGGCGTGCCGGTAGCTCGCATCGTCCCTGTCGACGCGCCGCTGCCCGCACTGCCCATTACCCGCCCGGCTCGACGCATCGGCGGATGGTCGCAGCTGCGAGCTCGACGCGCCGCCGCTGCCACGGACCTGAACGTCATTCTCGATGAGCAACGCGCCGAACGATGGTGAGCCAGCCCGCACGGGTCTATGTCGATACCTCGGCACTCGCGGCACTCCTGATCGACCAGCCCGTGAGCGAGGCCCTCGGCGCCTGGCTCGATGCGACCCCTGCAGAACTCGTATCGAGCGATCTTCTCGAGACGGAGCTCCGTCGCGTTGCAGTGCGTGAAGGACTGCACCAGACGGACGTGACCGCACTTCTGGACGGAATCTCCATCGCGGCCTTGGATCGCGCCGCTTTTCGCAGTGCTGGTCTGCTGCCGACACCGCATCTACGGACCCTCGACGCACTTCACGTCGAGGCAGCGATCCGGCTCGGCGTGACGGCGATGCTCACCTACGATCACCGGCTAGCAGATGCCGCTCGGGATGTCGGCCTGGAGGTCATCGCGCCGCAGTGATGCGCCCCGGTGATGTGGTGAGGTGACCGCTCATCTCACGCCAGGTCCGCGAGGGCCTCGAAGCGCTCCAGCCGTCGACGGTAGTGGTCCGCGGCGTCGCCGCCGCGCGGGCTGACGCTGCGGGTTACCGGCGCCTCGGCGACCTCGGCCCCGTCCAGCTGCTCCAGGGCGAGCAGCGCCGAACCGCGCATCGTGGACCGCGACACCGAGATGTGGTCGATGGGTGTGTCGAGGGCGTCGGCCAGGATCTGCAGCCACGCAGGGACCGCGCCGGTCATCCCCCCGGACAGCACGATCCGCTCGGGCTCTCCGTGCGCGCGGCGCAGCTCATCGGCGATCCGCAGGAAGCTGAGCGCCACTCCTTCCATCGCTCCGCGCAGGAGCTCCTCGGCGGTGGTGGATGCGCCGATACCGGCGTACAGGGCACGCGCGCCGCTGCGCCACTTCGTGCCGCGCTCCCCGGACAGGAACGGCACCACCAGCGGTGTCGTCGGATCGGGGGCCGCCTCGAACAGCGTGGCGGTGTCGATCTGCTCCAGGTCGGGCAGATCCAGGGTGCGCAGGGTGTGGTCGAGGACGCGCCCGCAGTCGGACATGGCCGACCCCACCAGGGTGCGCTGCGCATCGACGCGGTAGGCCCACAGACCCGTCGGCAACGACTCGACGGATTGGTCGACGAGCACGCGGATCGCTCCGGACGTGGCGGTGGAGATACCCCAGGTGCTGCCGCCGCGGGCACCGATCCCGATGTTCGCGGCGAGACCGTCGCCGACGACCGGCACCCACACGGCGCCCTCCAGCGGGGGGAACTCCCGCGCGAGCAGCGTGCCGGCGACTGCGACGGTGTCATCGGGGTCCCGGGGCCGCCCGAGCTGGCGGGCGTCGACCCCGGTGGCCTCCAGCAGCTCGGGAATGTACTCCCCGGTCCGACGATCGATCATCCCGGCCCACGCGGCCGACGCGGTCCCGAGCGCCGCCTCGCCGAGGAGCCGGTGGGCGACGTACTCGCCGAGCGCCATGTAGTGCGCGGTCCGTTCGACGAGATCCGGATGGTCCTGGCGCAGCCAGCGCAGGCGCGGAGCGAGGTAGGAGGCGTGCAGGCGAGCCCCCGAGCGCTGGTGCATTGCGACGGGGTCGAGGGCCTCGACCAGGGGGTCGACATGCGGGGCGGAGCGGGAGTCCGCGTAGGTGATGCAGGGACTGATCGCGTCGCCAGCTGCGTCGACGAGGACGAGGGAGGACGCGAAGGTGTCCACGCCCACCGCGGAGACGGGCTCCTCGAAGCCGTCGAGCACGGCGGCGATGCAGGTGCGCAGCTCCTCGACGATCTGGTCGGCGTCGATGGTGGAGGTGCCGTCGGAAGCGGTGGTGAAGGTGTGCTCGACCTTGTGCTTGCGGCGGTCGACCTCGCGGCCGGTGCGGTCGTAGAGCGCGGCGCGGGACCCGCCGGAGCCGACGTCGAGCGCGATCACGTACGGGGCGGCGGAATCCTCCGCCGGGGTGGAGAAGCGCGGCGTCACGGGGCCTCCTTGCTCGTGGGTCTGGCCGCAGACTACGGCGTCCCCCCGCAATCACTGCGAGGAACGCCGTCTGTTGCCACGAACGGGTGGCGAGAACCTGCCGAGAGGAGGTCAGGGGGTGGCGACCCCGCCGTTGACGTTCAGGGTCTCGCCGACCACGTAGCTCGACTCGGGGGAGGCGAGGAAGACGTAGGCGGGGGCGAGCTCCGTGGGCTGACCGGCGCGCCCGAGGGCAACGGTGTGCCCGAACTCGGGCAGCGCTTCCTTGGGCTGGCCGTCCGAGGGCTGGAGCGGAGTCCAGACGGGGCCCGGGGCGACGGCGTTCACGCGGATGCCCCGCGGGGCGAGCTGCTGAGCGAGGCCCTTGGTGAAGGCGTTGATGGCGGCCTTGGTGGCGGCGTAGTCGAGCATCACCGGCGGCGGGGTGTAGGTGACCAGCGACGTGCTGTTGATGATGGTGGAGCCCTCACCGAGGTGCGGCAGGGCGGCCTTCACGATGCGGAACATCGCGATGATGTTGACGTCGAAGGTGTCGGTGAGCTGCTCGTCGGGGAGATCGGCGATGTCCTCGACGGCGATCTGCTTGGCGGCATTGTTGACGAGGATGTCGAGACCACCGAGTCCGTCG